>DATHNU010000479.1:0-3205 GCA_035485695.1 Reyranella sp.
GCTCGAGAAGTCGAAGCGGAAATTCTGGCCGAGCGCCAGCGCGCCGGTGGCCCGCATCGTGGCCCCCAGCAGGGTCGCGGTGGCGTCGCGCAGGGTGAGCGCATCCACGGTGCCGACCACGCCGCCGCCGGCCGATGCCGCGCCGATCTTGCCGTTGGCGAATTTCGGCAGGCCGGCATAGTCGATCAGCTTGTCGGCATCCGGCATGGTGGCGTTGAAGGTGACGTCGAAGCGCGGCGCGGTGCCGAAATCGCTCACCGAACCCTGGACGTCCATCTTGGCGCCCAGGAGGTCGGCGACCTTCGCGGTGTTCAGCTTCAGCAGGTTGCCCTGCACCGAGATGTCGCCTTCGACGCCGCCGAGCGTCTCCCCGCGGAACACGAGCTTGGCCACCTTGGCCTTGAGCCCGAAGACGGGCAGCGTCTTGTCGGGCGGCGGCGGCGCCGGTGGAACGAGCGTCGCCGGCTTGGTCGCCGACGGCGCGGTGGTGACGGCGGTCGCGGCGTCGACGGTCGGCGCGATCGGCACCGCAGGCTCAGCGGGCGGCCTGTAGGCGTCGAGGTCGAAACGGTCGAGCTGCAGCGTTGTCGTCGCCACCAGGGGCACGGCGAAGGTGACCGCGCCGCTGCCCTTGGCCTGCTGGCCGTCGAGATCGATGGCGAGATCGCTGATCTGCAGGCCGTTGGCCGCCGAGGCGAGCTTGCCGCTGAGGTCGAGCTTCTGCAGCTTGTCGGCCGGCACCCCTGAAACGTCGACGCCGAGCCAGGCGAGCGTATCGCGCAGCTTCGGCCCGGCCACGCTGATCTCGCCGCTGGCTTGCACGGCGCCGGCCGCCGGCACCGCCGGCGCGGGCTTGGCCGGCGCGGTCGCGGGCGCCACCGGCGCGGTGGCGTTGGCCTGCAGCACCATGTCGCCCGGCAGCACGGCCTTGAACTGCGGCACGGTGATCACGCCGTTGTGGATGTCGAGCGACAATACGAGATCGTGGACCGTGCCCTTGCGGTAGAGGACCTCCGCGATGGCAAGCGACAGGGCGACGTCCATCTGCACGGGAAACGGCGAGAGCGATTGGGACTTGGCCGGGGTCGCGGGCTTGGCGGCAGGCGGCGCCGCGGGCGCAGGTTTGGCGGACGATGGCGCCGGCGCAGCGGGTTTGGCGGCCGGCGCCGGCGTAGCGGGCTTGGCGGCTTGCGCCACCGGGGCAGGCTTGGCGGCCTGCGCTGCCGGGGCAGGGTTGGCAGCCGGCGCCGCCGGGGCGGGGGCGGGGTTGGCGGCGGGCGCCGCGGGAGCAGGTTTGGCAGCCTGTGCGGCGGGGGCCGGAGGCGAGGTCGAGGTCTGCAGCGTTGGCGGCTGGAAGGCACCGGGCACGGCCAGCAAGGCCAGCCATTTCTCGGCGTCGATCTTGGCCAGGCTCACATGGCCGGTGAGCGATGGCGCCTTGCCCTCCTCCAGGGCCAGCGTGCCCGTGGCCGTCTCGCCGCCCATCGACATCTTGAAGTCGGTGACGGCCAATCGCGTCGCCGTGTATTCGATGCCGCCGTCGAAGGTGAAATTGCCCACGACCGAGGCGTCGAAATCGGGTGGCGCCTGGCCGGTGGCGCGCACGACCGCGCCGATGAAGTCGGTCAACGCCCCGGTCGCCACCGCGAGCTGTCCCTTCACGTCGGCGTCGGCGCTGACCTCGCTCACGGTGCCCTTGAAGTCGAGCGTGCCGCTCAGCACCTTCAGGCTGAACTCGGTCGCGTGGCCGTCGGCCTCGGCCGCGCCCAGGCTGAAGTCGAGCGACAGCGGCACGCCATTCACGGTAGCGCTGCCGGAGATCGAGAACGGGCCCGCCAGGGAGCCGACCGACGCCGTGGCGGCGACCTCCTCGGCTTTGAACGTCTGGCCGCTCTGCGGATTGGTGTAGCTGATCGTGCCCTGCACGATGCGGAGCTCGCCCACCGCCAGATGGAAACCGGCGGCGGGCGCACCGGCTGGCTGGGCGGCCCCGGCGCCGGGCTGGAACTGCCAGTTGGGCACGCCGTTGGCGTCGGTCTCGAGCACGATGCTCGGCTGGTAGAGCGTCACCCGTCCGACCTCGATGCGGCCCCGCAGCAGCGCCCACCAGGACGGCGAGGCGCCGATCCAGCGCACATCGACCATCTGGGCGCCCGTGGCGCCCGCGGCATTGGCGAAATGAACCTGCTGGGCGCTGATGCGCGGCACCGGGAAGACCGAGAGCTTCATCGGCCCGTCGATCACCAGCTCGCGGCCCGTCGCGTCCTTGACGGCTTCGATCAGCGACGGCTTGTAGGATTCGACGTCGACCAGATAAGGCGCCGCCGCGAAGGCAACCAGCAATGGACCGAAAAGCGCGGCAACCGCCCAACCGATTCTTCTACGCACGGACATGGCCATAACTCATGGTAACGCAGCACAACGCCAGAGGATGCCACCCAGACGAGACGAGCCCGCGACAGCACGTGGCCGGGTCTGCTAGCCTTGGGCAAGAAACGACCACGAGGACGCGCCGGATGAACGATCTCGCCTTCGGCTTCCAGGCCGCGCCGGCCAGCGACAGTCACAAGTCCGACCAGGTGCTCTACCGCGAAGTCATGGAGGATTGCGCCCTGGGTCGCAAGCTGGGCTTCGACGCTGCCTGGTTGCTGGAACACCATTTCAGCGACTACTACCCGACGCCGAGCCCGCTGCTGTTCATGGCGCACATCGCGGCGGCCTTTCCCGACCTCTCGCTCGGGACGTCGGTGCTGGTGCTGCCCTGGTACCATCCGCTGCGGCTGGCCGAGGAGATCGCCATGCTGAACAGCATGACGCGGGGCACGCTCCACCTCGGCATCGGGCGCGGCACGGCCAGGATGGAGTACGACGCCTACAACGTCGACATGAACGAGGCCCGCGCGCGCTTCGCGGAGTGCTACCGCATCGTCGAGAAGGGACTTTTGGGCGAGCCCTTCACCCATGACGGTCTGTTCTGGAAGATCGACCGGCCGATTCGCATCCGGCCCGAGGCGGTGGCGAAGAAAGTTCGCTTCTACGGCGCCATCGGCAGCCCGGGCAGTGCCGAGGTGATGGGCGATCTTGGCGTGGCGCCGATCTGCCTCTCGACCTTCCCCGACAAGCTGCTGGTGTAAATCCTCGACCGCTGGAGGGCACGGGCCGGGGCCGCGGCCAGGGACGCGATCCTGCCGATCTCGGTAAAGAT
>DATHNU010000480.1:0-3598 GCA_035485695.1 Reyranella sp.
CGGCGATAGAGCCAACCGCCGACGCCGCCCGGGAAGATCAGCATGGCGACGATCAGGGCGACGCCATAGAGCACCATGCGCAGGTCGGTCGTGAAGCGCAGCATGTCGGGGAGGACGGCCAGCACCGCGCTGCTCGCCAGCACCCCCCAGAAGCTTCCGGGGCCGCCGATCACGACGGAGATCAGCATCGTCTCGGTGTAGTAGAAGTCGAAGATCGAGGGATCGATGATCGTGAGATAGAACACGAACAGCCCGCCCACGATGCCCGCCAACAGCGCCGACAGCGAAAGCGCAAGAAGGCGATAGGAGAGCGGGTTGATACCCTGCGACTGGGCCAGCGGCTCGTTGAGCTTGATCGCGCGCATGGCGCGGCCGAGCCGCGAGGTCACGACGAGGTAGATTGCCCCATGCGCGATCACGGCGAAGCCCATGAGCAGGTAATAGAAGTCCGAGGGATCGACGATGCGCCAGCGCAAGCCGCCCGGCAGGTCCATGACCGGGGTGGGCAAGCCGGGAATGCCCATCGAGCCGCGCGTAAGCTCGGGCCAGTCGCGCGCCACGATGGCGCAGAGCAGGGCGAAGCTCAAGCTCACGATCGCGAAGGCGTGGCGCGACAGGCGCAGCGACGAATAGCCGATCAGCAGCGCGACGGCAATGCAGAGCACGCCGCCCACCGCGGCGCCCGCCCACAGCGACCAGCCGCGGTCGACGACCAACAAGGTGGCCGTGTAGCCCCCGATGCCGAAAAAGCCGACCTGGGCGAAGGACAGGAGGCCGGTGTAGCCGTAGACCAGGTTCAGACCGCCCGCGAGAACCGACATGGCGGCGAAGCTGATACCGAGCGCCATGACATAGTCGTTGTCGATCACCAGCGGCAAGGCGAACAAGGCGATGAGCCCTGCGATCACGGCGAGACTGAGTTCGCGGCCGATCATACGCGAACGCCGCGACCGAACAGGCCTTGGGGGCGCAGCAACAGGACGGCAATCATCGACAGGAAGGCCACCGCGTCAGTGAGGGCCAGCGGCAGCAGGCCTCCCGCCAGACTCTCGATCACGCCCAGCATGACGGCCGCGATGGCGGCCCCCGAGATGTTGCCGAGGCCGCCGATGATGATGATGGCGAAGGCCTTGAAGACGAAGTTGAAGCCCATCAGCGGATGGACGGCATAGACCGGAGCGAGGGCCGCGCCCGCCAGGCCCGTCAGGCCGATGCCGATGGCGACGGCCAGCCGCGACACCGCGCGGGCGTCGATGCCCACCATGTCGGCGGCCGCGCGGTTCTGCGCCACGCCACGCATGGCCTTGCCGATCCGGGTGCGGTGCAGGATCAGATAGAGCACCGCGAAAGCGGCAAAGCCCAGACCCAGCGCGTAGAGGCGCGCCACGGGCATGCGGAAGTCGCCCACCAGGATGTTCTGATAGCTGAGTTTGCTTTCGAGCAGGTGCGGATTGGTCGTGAACAGCAAGACCGCGCCGTTCTGCAGCACCATGGAGAGGCCCATAGTGAGCAAGATGCTGCGCTCGAACGTCTCGCCGCGCAGCGCCAGCAGCAGGCCCTCGAACAGCACGTAGCCCACGGCGACGCCGACCACGGTCACGACCAGGATGGTCGCCCAGTAGTCGAAGCCCCACTGCGCCGTCAGGAAGTAGGCCAGCATCGAGGCCAGCATGTAGAACTCGCCGTGCGCGAAGTTCACGATCTCGAGCACGCCGAAGATCAGCGACAGGCCCATGGCGACGAGCGCGTAGATCACACCCATCACCAGGCCGTTCAACAGCAGCTGCGCGAAGAAACTCCAGTCCACGATCTCGTCCCCGTGCCGATCCCTCGGACCGGGATCAGGTCTTGCTCATGCCCAGGATGACGACCTTGCCGCCCTTGATGCCGAAGATGATCGCGTCGTTGTGGATCAGGTTGTTCTTGTCGAACTCCAGGACCGGTCCCAGCATCGATTGGTACTTGGTGGCCGTGAGCGCATCGCGGATCTTCTCCGGGCTGGCATCGCAGGATTGACGCATCGCCTCGATCAGGATGTTGATCGTCTCGTAGGACTCGAAGCTGATAAGCATCGGCGCTTCGCTGTTCCTCTTCGTGAAAGCCTCGACGAAGGCCTTGTTGGCGGGCGTGTCGACCGAAACGTCGTAGGGCTGGACCGACGTCGTGCCGTCGAGGAAGCCGCTCGCCAGGATCTCCTTCGGCACCTGCTCGACCAGCACGCGGCCGGTAAGGGGAATGCCGCCGCCCATGGTGAACCACTGCTTGATGCCGTTCTGGAAGTCGGCGTCGATCAGATAGAATGCGACCATGCCGGGCTTGTTGGCCTTGATCTTGGTCAGCACGGCGGTGTAGTCGGCCGTGCCTTTCTGGAAGTAGTCGGCCATCACCAGTTTCTTGCCGCGCTTGGCGAGGGCCGATTCGAAGCCGGCCGAGCCCGCGCGGCCATAGTCGGTGTCCTCGCCGAGGAACGCGATGTTGTCGGCCTTGCCTTCCTTGTCGAGCCAGGCCACCAGCGCATCGAGCATGCTGGCATCGGTCGGGTTGACCTTGAAGGTCCATTTGTTGCCGCCGACGCCCGACTTCTCGGCAATCGACGTGGCCGAGGCGTTGGCGATGATGAACGGCACATTCGCGCGGTCGACAAGCGGCATGATGGCTAGCGCCGCCGAACTGCACAGTCCGTCGAAGATCGCTGCGTACTTCTTCGAAGACAGCATCTGGGTGACGCTCTTCACCGCTTCGGCCGGATTGCAGCGATTGTCCTGGAAATCGATCTCGATCTTACGGCCGTTGACGCCGCCCTTTGCGTTGGCTTCCGCCACCGCCATCTCGGCACCCCATCGGGCATGCTGGCCGTAGTGCGAGACCGGGCCGGTGAGCGGTGTCGAGGCGCCGATCACGATCGGAGACTGTGCGGCGGCTGTAGAAGCAAGCAGTGCGATGAGAATGCTGCCGAAGGCGAGACGTAGACAATTCATGCGGGGCGCTTCCGTTCAGCGAGACATCTGCAATAATGGTACGCTGTGAGCGTGCCGTATGCAATGGCGCGGGCAGAATGGCCCTGCTCCGCCGAGGGCATCAAAGATGAATTGATCCTCTTGGTAGTAGGCAGCACGAGCGAGTTAGGAACCGATCCCGAACAGCGAGAGATACGTGATTGGAAAGTTGACCGGCAATTTGACAGATGACGGATTCAAGATCGAGGGGTTCTTTCGGCATTCCTTTGTTCGAGCTAATCGCCGCTTAGTCCGTCGTCGGCAGAAAACATCCCGGTAACACAATTTGGCAAAGGGTTATCAGAGCCCAGCGAGACGTCGATCTCTGAGCGAGAAATTCGAAGGGATTCTGGATGACAGATTGGCAATATCGAATCTCCAAGAGCTCGTTAGCTCTCACTAGACAATGCCCAAATTCACACGGGTCAGTAGTAAACGGGTCAGTAGTAAGAAGCCTTTTGATCTATTAGATCGGCGGCGGCGCCGGGCCATTCGGGCGAACATATGCAGGTGGTTCTGTTGGCAGAAAAAGTGCTGGGGTCAGCGTCACGCGGTCAGTGCTTCTGCGTCGGCCTCGCGCTCAAGTGCAAGCAAACCGCCCC
>DATHNU010000481.1:0-3328 GCA_035485695.1 Reyranella sp.
CGCCGGCAGCCTGGTCGGGCGCGACCTCGCCATCGGCGTCGACCGCATGGATTATTCCAAGGGCCTGCCGCAGCGCTTCGAGGCCTACGGCCGACTGCTCGAGCGCCATCCCGAGCACCGCCGCAAGATTCACTTCCTGCAGATCTGCCCGCGTTCGCGCGAGGAGGTCGACGAATATCGCAAGCTCAGGGCCGAGCTCGACCGGCTGACCGGGCGCATCAATGGCCGCTTCTCGGAGCTCGACTGGACGCCGCTGCGCTACTCGACGCGGCCGGCGCCGCGCGCAACGCTGGCCGGCCTCTACCGCATCGGCCGCATCGGCGTGGTGACACCGCTGCGCGACGGCATGAACTTGGTGGCCAAGGAATTCGTCGCCGCCCAGCCCGACGACGATCCGGGCGTGCTGGTGCTCTCGCAGTTCGCGGGCGCCGCGCATGAGCTCACCGAGGCGTTGATCGTGAACCCGTTCGACCCCGATGCCATCGCCGAGGCGATGCATGTCGGGCTTTCCATGTCGCTGGCCGAACGCAAGGAGCGGCAGGCGGCGCTCAAGGCCAGGGTATTCCGCACCACCGCCGAGGCATTCTGCCGGCGCTTCATCACCGCGCTCGAGACGCCGACGCTGCGCCGCGCGGCCTAGAGCATGATGGGTCCGGCTGGAATCAGCCGGACCCATCATGCCCTGTGGAACCACGATCTCCCGTGCGCGCGAATGGGATGAGATGGAACCGCACGCGGTTCCAACGCATCCCATTCCGCTCTAGGCGTTTGTGACACCGAAGGCCGGCGGATAGGTCACGCGGCCTTTCTCGCCTCGTAACGCGCTGGGCGCGAGTTCCAGCGCCATGAAGGCGTCGCCCGAGAACGGTGCCTCGAGCGGCCGCGCCAAGGCGGCGGAAAAGCCGAAGCGCGGATAATACTTCTGGTGTCCCAGCACGATGACGGCCCGCCAGTCGCGCACGCGCGCGAGGCTGAGTCCGGCGCGCACCAATACGCTGCCGATGCCACGGCGCTGGCGATCGGGCCGCACCGCCATGGGCGCCAGGGCCAGCGCCGGCACGGCCTGCTGGTCGATGGTTGTGGCCAGCACGCTGAACAGGATATGGCCGACGATGTCGTCGTTCTCGACCGCCACGAGCTCGACGGCATCGAGGTCGGCCGCGCGCAGGTCTTCGATCAACCGTGATTCGTAGGTGCCGCCGAAGGCATCGTCGTTCAGCCAGCGAATGGCTGAGTCGTCGGCCGCCGTGCGCCCTCTGATCTCCACTTGGGAATCACCCCATGGTCTGCAGCGCGCCTCCCGGCCATTCGCGATCGTAGCGTTCGCCGCCCACGCGGTCGTGGCTGAGGGCCGCCAGGATCTGGCCGGCGCTGGGGAGGTTCTTGGGATCGACATGGCGCGCGGGGTTCCACAGTTCCGACCGCACCAGCGCGCGGGATCTCGAATCGTCAGCCACGGCCTTGCGGCTCTACCAGAGACGCCTGACGCCATATGCGTCGAAAGCCTGCTCGTTTGAGACTAGCGTCATATCCTCCAGCATTGCTTGAGCGATCAGCATGCGGTCGAATGGATCCTGATGATGGCCGATAAGGTTACCAGCGCGTTGGGCGTGCCGCATGGATATTGCGAGCTCGGCGAAGCCTTCCGCCGCGACCGTACTCGGAACGTCCTCGGCGACCACACGCGCATCGGGCAATTTGCCGATGCGGTATTTTGTGGAGATCTCCCACGCAGAAGCGGCGCTTACGAAGACGTTGTTTTCGATTTCGTCATCGATTGCCGCACGGGCCCGGCGCGAAAGCTTGGGATCGGCAAACACCCACCAGAGAAAAGCGTGCGTGTCGAGTAGCAGCCGCACTGCTTACTCCCACAGCTTCAATTCTTCCTCAGGCAACGGCTCGAAGAATTCGGGCCCAACCGACCCCTTGCCCTTCAGGCGCCCAAACTTGCGCTTAGGCTTGGGTGCCACCGGCACAATCTTCGCGACGGCCTCTTTACCGCGCGCCAGCACGATCTCCTCACCGGCTTCAGCGCGGGCGACAAGTTTCGAGAGGTTCGTCTTCGCGGCGTGGATCGTGTAAGTGGGCATGAGTATAAGTTAGCTAAGACTGTTAGCTAATTCAAGCCCAGCGCGCCGGTGAGGTGCCGAGCGGCTCAGCGGGCTTGGCGAAATAGGCCGGAGTTTCGCTGAACTGTGTGACGGGTCTCAGATGCCGCAGATGTCCGAACGGGCCGTCGCTCTCCATGAGGTAGCGGGCGAGTTCGGCTTCGGGCAGCTCGGAGGCGCCCTGGCTGGCGTCGACGGTGCCGAGGCTCGCCAGCCAGTGCGCGACCTGGACGAGGGAGACGCGCACCAGCCACGAGCCGCCATGTTCGATGCGACGGGCGAGGCCGGCCATGGCGCCCAGCGCGCCGAGATAGCCCGCGATGTAGTCGAGCGCCTGCACCGGCAGGTTGCGTGGCTTGGCGAGCGAACCCTGCGTGGCGGCAAGGCCGGTCACGTTCTGCACGATCGAATCGAAGCCGCGGCGCTCCGCCCACGGACCTTCGTGGCCGTAGGCGCAGATGCTGACGCAGACGATGCCGGGCCTGAGCGCCGCCACCTGCTCCGGCGAGAAACCGCGGCTGGCGACCGTGCCGGGGCGATAGCCCTGGGTGAAGATGTCGGCCTCGCGCAACAGGCCGGTCATCGTCTCGACGCCGGCGGGCGTGGTGAGGTCGACCCAGGCGCAGCGCTTGCCGTGGCCGGTGTCCATCAGGATCTCGGTTTGATAGGGCAGGTGAGGGGCGGCGATGTGCAGGACGTCGGCGCCGTTCTCGGCCAGCACGCGGCCGCTGGTCGGACCGGCCAGCACGCGCGTGAGATCGAGGGCGCGCACGCCGCTCAGCGGACGCTCGGCCCTCTTGGTCTTGAAGGGCGGCAACGGCTCGGCCGGCGCCTCGCCGATCTTCACCATGTCGATCAGCGGCAGCTGGGCAATCGCGATACCGTGCGGATGAGCGTTCCACTCCTCGCGGCTGCGCGAGAGCCCGCCGACGCAGCCGCCCGCGGCGATCGCCTCCTCGATGGCGAGGCCGTCCCATTTGGCGACGGCCGCCGCCAGCGCCTCCTTGGTGTCGGTCGCGGCGCCGGCAATCCTGAGCGCGCCGGCGCGATGGTGCGGATGGTTGGTGTGCAGGAACATCGTCCGGCCGTCGCGCGTGGCGTAGTGGCCGGCCAGCGGATCCCACGACACTGGCCGCTGGCCGTTCTGCAGCACATAGGTGTTGGAACGCAGAGACATCGCGGCGGCGTGGCGGTCGATGCTGACGGCCTGCGGCTTGCCG
>DATHNU010000482.1:0-2151 GCA_035485695.1 Reyranella sp.
GGATTGCTGCCCTCTCTATGTAGCGATGAGCCGCGCGCGGAAAGAACGGACCAGCGTGTTCGCCAGCGGTCTACGCATAGAGTGCGCGATTTCGTCTTCGCGCGCTTCGCAGAGCGGCCGGTCTTCGACGAATGCAATCGAACGGCTGCATGAGGAGTTCAAGCGCCGGATCAAGACCCTGACCGTGCTGCCCTCGGCAGACACTGCCGCCATGTTGTTCTGGGCGCTGCTCGCCTCCGGCCAGATCAATATGCGCAAGGTCGACGGCTGGCAAACGCTCGCCACAACGACCATCGATCAGCCAATTGACCTTGCCGCCTGAAACGATAACTTTATGTCGCTGGAGATCGCGCCACATCGAATTCCAACATAAAGCGCGACGGCACCGAGTCGTGAATTCGCTGCCAATGTGGTCGTCATCCGCGGGCCACTGCTTGGCTTACCCAGGGGGAAACTAATCATGGTCAAAAAACGCGAAACAAAGGTCGCCGAGCTTCGGGATCAGACGGCCGCCAGCCGGCGCGACTTCGTCAAGGCGGGCGCTGCCGCCGGATTGGGCGCGGCCATCCTGTCGGCCCCTGACAAGGCAGAGGCACAACGGGCCCCCGCTGACATTCGCTGGGACTACGAGGCGGATGTGATCGTGTGCGGCTCCGGTGGGACCGGAATCGTGGCGGCGAAACGCGCACATGACCTGGGCGCCGATGTGCTGGTTCTGGAGCAGAACTTCGATATCGGCGGCAAATTATCGCACAACGGCGGACAGTCGTCGTTCGGCGGCGGCGACCCCATCCAGGAGCGCGACCGATTGGGCCTTGCCGACCCCGACGGATGGCTGACCGCCCCGCTGACGCCGGCCGCGGATCTGACCGACGACCCCGAGACGCTGTTCATCGACACGACCGACTGGTCGGTCGTCAACGACCACGCGGTTGCCGAATATCGCTACAACGATCGCGCACTCCAGCGCGGGTGGGCCGACAACGCGGCCGCGACCCGCCAGTTCCTGATGGACAACCACGTTCGCTGGGCGCGCATTAGCGGTACCCACCAGGGCGGCGGCATGACCAAGGCGCGGGCCGCTCGTTCGATCATGAAGCTCGGCAACAAGACGGACATCGAGGCGGGGACGATCACCTCGGCAGACGCCGGCAGCATGGAGGAGGAAAGACAATCACTCTTCAACCCCAGCACCTGCGGTGGCCCCGGCGCGCGGGCCGACGCCGTTGGTGCTCCTAACTGCATAAGCGGCGGCTTCGTCATCTCGCGCTCCGTCGAATACAGCGCCCGCAAGGCGGGCGTCAGGTTCATGCTCAACCGGCACCTGGACGAAATCATCCGCGAGGGTCGCGATTCGGGCAGGGTTATCGGTGTCAAGGCAAGCTACACGCCGCGCTTCAGTCCCAAGACTGGCAAACGGCTGGAGAGCTATGCGAGCAACGGCAATATCGACGAAACCAAGCAGGTCATCTACATCCGCGCTCGCAAGGCAGTGATCGTGGCGACCGGCGGCTATATGGGCAACGTTCCCTTCCGCACCATGTTCGACCCGCGGATGAGCGAACCTTCGATGCAGTACGGCACCGGCCTGATGGGTCCTCTCCACGAGGACGCGAGCGGCATCCTGGCCGGCATGAAGGTCGGGGCGGGCCTCGGCGGTCTTTACCAGGCCAACCTTCACGCCAACACGGCCCTGCGCCTTCAGAACGTTCTGGCCTGCACCGACATTTACGACAGGGTGATGCCGGGGCACCCGGCGTTCGAGTTCATCCGTTCCTACGGCATCTCGATCGGCACCACAGGCTGGGAATACATCATTGCCGTCAACCAGGTCGGCAAGCGCTTCCACGACGAGATATCGACCGGCGCCCAGCGCGGTGCGGAGGCCCAATACCCCCCGGGCTCGTCAGGGACCAAAAAGCCCTTCACCCCGTGCGATTGGCGGAACGCCAGCGTGGCCCAAGTCCGCTCGAGTTTTGCCTGGGGATCGGGCTCGGACGCGGCGCTGGCCATGAACGAAGGCTCGCGCGCTCCGGACTACTCCTCGGGGCCGGTCTGGGCGATCTTCGACCAGGCAGCGGTCGATGCCAATGGCTGGAAGCTTCGGCACCCCTATATCGCCGATCCCCCGAACGGGACCTTCTTCAAGGC
>DATHNU010000483.1:0-2518 GCA_035485695.1 Reyranella sp.
TGGAAGGAGCGCTTCGGCTTCATCGACCGCGCCAATGCGAGCGCGAGGCCGTGTGTCGCCGATGCGCCGGCCAACCTGCCGGTCGGTTTTGCCGTCAGCAACCTCCTGCCCGGCAACGCCACGCCGGTGCCGGTCAAATTCGTCGGCCTGTCATGCGCGGCCTGTCACGCCACGGTGATAAAGAAAGGCAGTCCGCCGATCCTCGGCGCCGGTTCGCAGACCGCCGACGTCATCGCCTTCTCCGACGCCTTTCTCTCGGCCATGCTGGACCCCGGTCCGGCGAACGGGTCGGGCCTCAGCGCCGACAAGATCCTCGCGGCATACGACGAGCAGGCCAGGGCCGCGAACTGCCCCGACGAGACGGCGGCCTGGCCGGTCGGCTGGATCAACCGCCGCATGGAGGCATTCTTCATCGATCAATGGCTGGCCGGCCTGCGGACCCAGGCGCGCATCAACTCGACGAAATTCGATCTGCCGTTCCACGGCGCCGACATCGGCAAGTCCGACAACATCCCGACCGGCCCCGCCCGCACCCAGCCGTTTCGCAGTGTCGTGCGCAATACGCTCGACCTGCCGGGAGCGACGAACCGTGCCTTGTCCAAGGTGCCGCTGGCCGCCCTGCAGCGCGACAAGCCGTGGAGCCAGTTCGATGGCAGCATCGGCGATCCGCTCCTGCGTAGCATGCTCGCCGTCTATGCGTCCGGCACCTCGATCGCGGCTCTCGCCGAGCCCGAGATCGTCCACAATGTCCGCGCCGCCGCCGACTACACCCTGGCGCTTGGCCGGACGCCGCCGCTGCCGACGTTCGCCGAAATCTTTCCCGAGCGGCCCAAGCCGGCCGACGAGCGGCTGGCACGCGGTGGCGAGGTCTACCGGCAGCATTGCGACAGCTGCCATGGCCATCCGGAAACGGCCGGCTGGAAGATGCCGCCCGCCCGGACGCCGGGTCAGCCGGACGTGGTCAATGTCGGCACCGACATGGCGCGCATCGACTTTCGCTACGCCGACATGCTGCCGGTCGCGCTCGCGACATTCCTGCCCAAGCGCGACATCCGCGAGCAGCAGGCGCTGATCGGACAGCGCCTGGCGGCGGCACAGCGCGCGGGCGCCTTCGCCGAGGCCGATTGGTGGCTGCGCGCCGGCGAGCGACTCGACGATCTGTCGCGGCAGTATCCGGCCGGCCATCCGCTGGGGAATTTTCCGGCGAGCGACGTGCAGAAGCGCGACGGCTACCTGAATTCGCCGATCCCCTTCGTCTGGCTGCGCACGCCCTATCTGCACAATGCCAGCGTGCTGACGCTCCGGGCGCTGATCGGACTGGAGGAGAGGGTGCCGACCTTTTGTCGTGGCCACGGGCCGGCTTACGACCCGGAGGCGATCGGGCTCGTCACCGTGCGGCCGACCGGGCAGGCCTGCCCGGCCGACGCGCCCTTCCTGTTCGACACCGCCATGCCCGGCAATTCGAACGCCGGCCACTTCTATCCGGCGCCGTCCGCCGGGGTGGGTCGGGATGACCTCGAAGCGCTGCTCGATTATCTGAGGACGCTGTGATGATCATGCGTCCCTTCGATCCGCTGCCCGTCGGCACGGCGCTCTGCCTGCTGGGCCTCGCGGTTGCCGGCATGACTTTCGCCTCGATCGGCATGGACTATCCGACCTACGCCCGCACCGAATGGACGGCACGCTTGGCCATGATGCTGGCCGCACCTGCCATCGTGCTCTTTGCCCTGGGCGCCGGCAGCCCGGGACGCGGGGCGTGGTGGCGGGCTTTCTGGACGGCGGGCATGGCCGCCTATCTGCTCCACTTCTGGTGGGCCGTGTTCGGCGCCTATGGCGGAGACATCGGCGCCATCGTCGAGCGCCAGGGCTGGGTCGCCGGCACCAATGCGCTGGCCACCATCCTTTGGGTGGCCGATGTCGCGGCCGCCTGGCTGATCAAGCCACCGCCCGACCACGTGGTCCGCACCCTGCATTTGCTCACGTGGCTCATCGTCACGATCAGCTTCATCGTCGCCTCGGCCGTGTTCCGCACCGGCGTATCGGCGATGTTCGGCGACTTCCTTGCTCTCCTGGTGGCGGGGGCGCTGGCGATACGCTGGGCGGGCCGGCACGCCGCCCAGGATGTCAGCTCGCGAATTTCCTGAGCACCTCGCCCGGCCGCGCTGTCTTGTCGGCGCAGAAGCCCTTGTGGTCGGCCACGTGGCTGCCGTTGATCCACACGCCATGCAGGCCGACCGCCGACGTGGTGAGCCGCGCCGCGCCTGCCGGGAGGTCGTGCGCCCGCCGCTTGGCGCCGCGCGCCACCGTCTTCGGATCAAACAGCATAAGGTCGGCGGCATAACCCTCGCGCAACAGGCCGCGGTTCTTGATGCCGAACAGCCTGGCCGGCTGGCCGGTCAGGCGATGCACGGCCTGTGGCAGGTCGAGCACGCCGAGGTCGCGGCTCCAATGGCCCATCAGGTGCAGGCCGAAGCCGGCGTCGCAGAAGAAGGTGAGGTGCGCGCCGGCGTCGCTCAGC
>DATHNU010000484.1:0-2954 GCA_035485695.1 Reyranella sp.
CAGGACGCTGAACAGGTAGGAATTGTCGTAGCCCAGGAATGACGGCTGCAGGATCACGGCGCGTCCCACGCCGTTCTTCTCCGCGAGCGCCAGCAGGGTCTGCCACGAGGCGTCGTAGTTGGGCGCATAACGCGCATCGACGGCGAGTTTCAGCCCGCGCGTGAAGACATGGGTGTGCGCGTCGACCCAGGCAGGTTCGGCTGCCCGCGCGGACGAGGCGGCCAAAGTAGCGGAGGACAAGAGGAAGGTGCGGCGATCAAGCATCCGATGTCATCCCCATGGCCAAGCCCGCGGGACCTTTACTGTAGCCTTACAGGTCTCTCGCTTCGGCGCGGATCAGATCCGCGCCACTCGGGATGACAGACAATGGGATCACTCAGAAGTCAGGTGGTCTTCGCATCCCAGCGTGCCGTAGCGCGCGCCCCCGGCGCGATCTCGGCTTCGGCCGGCGCCTGCACCTTGGCCATGTGCTCGTAGCGCTGGGCGGCGAACCACAGCGCATAGTCGCCGAACTTGATCGGCGGATACTTAGGCGACCGCTCGACCGACTGGCAGGTCGGCAGGCATTCGATCGTGGTGTCATGGCTGGGATCGAAGAAGAACGGTACGGCATAACGCAACTGGCCCGAGACGTTGCGCACGCGGTGCGGCGTCGACAGGAAGCGCTCGTTGGTCCAGCGGTGCAGGATGTCGCCGCCATTGACGACGAAGGCGTCGGGCACGCCGGGCGCGTCCATCCAGCGCCCGTCGGGCAGCAGGATCGACAGGCCCTGCACCTTGTTGGGCGGCAGCAGGGTCATGAATCCGGAATCGGTGTGCGGCACCAGGCTGGCGATCGTGTCGTCGGCGCCGTCGATCACCGGGTAGCGCGACATGCGCAGGATCATGTGCGGCTCGGCGAAGTGGCCATCGAGGAAGGTTTCCGGCAGGTCGAGCGCCAGGGCGTAGAGCCGCACGAGCTTCTGGCACAGCGCTTCGAGGGTGCTCATGTAGGCGAGCATGTTCGACCGGAAGCCCGGCAGGTCGCGCTCGTTCGGCCACTTGTTCATGGCGTGGAAGCGGCGGTTGGCGAGCACGTCGGGATCGTCGGCGCGGCGCTCGCGGCGCAGGAAGTAGGCCTCGTTCTGGCTGGGCTTCTTGCCCTGCGCGGCGGCATTGGGCGGCGGCGTCCGGGCGATCGGCATGTAGCCGATATTGTGCTCGTCGACCTTGACCGCGAGCTTCTGCTCGATGGGCTGGGCATGGAAGCGGGCCGCTTCGGCATAGGCGGTGTCGATCAGCGACCGCGGCACGCCGTGGCCGGCCAGATAATAGAAGCCGACATGCTCGAAAGCGAAGCGCAGCTCGGCGGCGGCGTGCTGGGCGGCGCCCGGTTCGCCCGCCAGATAACCGGAAACATCGATCAGCGGAATCTCGCCACCGATCAGTGTCGGCGGCACGGGCACGGCGGCTACTCGACTCGTTTGCGGCTGCATCCTCGATCCTCTTCGCGTGATGCGGCACGCTATCATGCGCTCTTGTGAGCTGCTAGCGTGCCGCCGTGAGCGAGGTTGCGGCGACATTCTGGAACCAGCGCTACCGTGACCACAGCGCGTGCTGGGGCGAGGATGGCAGTCCCACCTTGCAGCTGGCGCTGAAGCATTTTCCGGCGGCGGGGCATGCGCTTGAAATCGGCTATGGCTATGGCCGCGACCTGGTGTCACTCGCCCGTCGCGGCCTTGTCGTGACGGGCATCGATCCATCCGGTGAAGGCCAGCACATGGCGGAGGCGCGACTGGCGGCATTGGGCGTCAAGACAGTGACCCTGCTGACGGCGGATTTCACAGAAGCCCGGCTGCCCGAGCAGGCCTTCGATGCCGTGCTCAGCCACCGCACCCTGCACCTGATGACCGAGCCTGGGGCGGCCGGCCGATTCGCCGACAGGCTCGCGGCCGTCACCAAGCCCGGCGCCGTGGTGTGCATCGGCACGCGCGACCTGCGCGACCTCGATCCCGCGCGCATGAACGGCCATCACCACGGCGACGATGTCTACGAATACAGCGACCGGCCGGGCCACGTGATCAGCTACTGGGACGACGAGCGCTTCCACAAGACCTTCGCCGCGGATTTCGACATCGTCGCGCTCGAGCAGGCCTCGGAGCTCGAAGCATCCGACAATCCCGTGCCGTGCTACCTCACGATCATGGTGGCGCGCCGGAAGTGAGCGGGCGAGGCGCCTCCCTGAATGTCAGGACGGAGGCGAAGGAGATCACTGCCGCGCCCATGATCATGAAAGCGGGACTTAGATCGTCGGCCGTGCGATGGACCAGCCAGGTCGCGACCAGCGGCGTCAGTCCGCCGACGATGCCGAAGGTCGTGTTGAAGCCGAGCGCAATCGTCGTGCAGCGCGCGGCGGGCGGCGTCGCTTCGACCATGAAGGCGGGCTGGATGCCGAGCGGCGGGCCGACCAGCAGCACCATGCCGCGCTGGCCCGCCACGACCAGCGTCAGGTTGTCGTGCAGCATCAGCTGGAACAGCGGAAACGCGGCCACGAAGCCCAGCGCGATCGCTGCGAGCAGCAGCCCCTTGCGGCCGATTCGATCGCTGAGCCAACCGGCGGCCAGCATGACCGGCAGCAGCAGGACCATGGCGAGCGTGTTGATGCCGAGCGCGTGCGCCGGGGCGATGCCGTCGACGGACTGCAGCCAGCTCGCGACATAGAGGAACACCAGGTAGAAGCTCACGGAGTTGAACACCGCGAAGCCCGCCAGCTTGGCCACCAGTGGCCCATGGTGGCGCAGCGTTTCGGCAAGTGGCGAACGCGACGACGGGAAGGCGGGCACCTGGGGCATCTCCTCGACGCTGCGGCGCAGGAAGAAGCCCGCCAGGCCGACGAACAGGCCGAGCACGAAGGGAATGCGCCAGCCCCAGTTCGCCAGGTCATCGGGCGACAGCAGGGCGGAGAAGATGGCGCC
>DATHNU010000485.1:0-3140 GCA_035485695.1 Reyranella sp.
GATCGTGGCGCAGGCCGAGAAGGCCCATGGTCGGGTCGACATCCTGTGCAACATCGCGGGCATTTCGGGCCGCGATCCCAAGCTCAACATCCAGACCGGCAACACCGCCGGGCCGCGGCTGGCCGAGCAGACGCTCGAGCAATGGAACTGGGTGATGGAAATCAACGCCACCGGCGTCTTCCTGGGAACCAAGGCTGCCGTGCCGGCCATGATGCGCGCCGGCGGTGGCTCGATCATCAACATCTCGTCGATCTGCGGCATCGTCGGCAGCCACGCCAACGCCGCCTATCATGCCTCCAAGGGCGCCGTGCGAATCTTCTCCAAGGCCGCCGCGATCCAGTATGCGCCCGACAAGATCCGCGTGAACTCGGTGCATCCGGGCTTCGTCGATACGCCGATGACGGTGCCCGGCCATTCCAATCCCGAGGTCGCGCGCAAGCGCCTGGAGGCAACGCCGCTCGGCCGCTTCGGCACGCCGGCCGACATAGCGGCAGGCTGCCTCTACCTGGCGTCGGACGAAGCGTCGTGGGTCACCGGCAGCGAGCTCGTGATCGATGGCGGCATGACGGCGAACTAGATAATAGAGGCGTCATTGCTGGGGGCGCGCCACTCCAGTGGCGCGTCTTCGTCTCCATCACAAAAGATCGCACCACTGGAGTGGCGCGTCCCCAGCGATGATCTAATCCTTGTTCATCGACGTCACGGCGCCCGGCGTCGCCGTGCGGCCGCCGTCGACGACGTAGTGGGCGCCGGTGATGTTGCCGGCGAGGTCCGAGCACAGGAACAGGACCGTGTTGGCGACTTCCTCGGCGGTGCCGTAGCGTCCGATGGGAATGGACGACTGGTAGGTCGCCTCGACCTTCCCGGGATTGGCCGGATTGAGCTGCTTCTCCAGGTCGTGGATCATGCGGGTGTCGATCGGGCCGGGGCAGACTGCGTTCACCCGGATGCCGTGGCGGGCCACTTCGCCGGACGCCGTCTTGGTCAGGCCGAGCACGGCATGCTTGGAGGCGACATAGGCCGGCATGCCGGGCGATCCCATCAAGCCGGCAACGGACGCGGTATTGACGATCGCGCCGCCGGTCTTCTGGGCGAGCATCTGCTTCAGTACATACTTCAGGCCGAGGAACACGCCCTTGACGTTCACGGCCATGACCGAGTCGAACATCGCCTCGTCGTAGTCGGCGATGTTCGCGACCTTGCCTTCGATGCCGGCATTGTTGTGGAAGCAATCGATCCGCCCAAAGGCGCCGACCGCCTTGCTCACATAGGCCTGCACCGAGTCGGCGCGCGTAACATCCGCCTGAACGAACAGCGCCTCGCCGCCCTGCTGGCGGACGATGCCGGCCGTCGCCTCGCCGCCTGTCGCGTCGCGATCCACGATCACGACCTTGGCGCCGCGGCCGGCAAAGCCCAACGCCGTGGCGCGCCCGATGCCGTTGGCGCCACCGGTGACCAGCGCCACCTTATTCTGGAAATTCATTTCGTCCTCCCTGCTCCGGATCGCTAGATCACCTTGCGCACGATGTGCCGACGATTCGAGGTGAAGGGGCGCACCTCGCTGGGCCAGCGCCCCTTTTCCGCCGCCGCCGCCCATTCCTTGCTGAGCAGCACGTCGGGACTGTCGATCTCGTAGATGGCCACATAATTGGGCTCGCTGCCGCCGTCGAGCAGCTTGCGCTCGCCGGCAAGATTGAAAGCGGCAGGCTCGGTCTTCAGGCGTGAGACCGCCTTGACGCCGGGCACCGCGAGCAGCAGCGGTACGTGCTCGGTGTCATAGACCTCGTTGAACAGCGCCTCCTTCTCTTTCGTCACGTCCATGCTGACGATGAACAGGTATTTGGTGGCGATCGGCATGTCCCTCTCCTTGTTCCGGCACACGGTGTTCCTTACCACGGACTTCATGCACCCTGATCAGGGGCCGGCCGGCGTGGCAATGAGTTTCGATGGCCTCGAGTGAAAGCCCTGTCGTTTCCGGCACCCGCGCCACCGTGAAGAGGATTCCGCCCAGGCAGACGACGGCGAAGATGGTGAAGGTGAAGGCAAGACCCGGTCCGGCCAGCATCAACGGGAAGGTGAAGACGACGATGAAGTTGAAGCCCCAGTTGCTGATCGATGCCGTGCTCATGCCAAGCCCCCGCACCCTGAGCGGAAAGACCTCCGACATCATGACGTGCGGCAGCGGTCCCAGGCTGATGGCGAAAGAGGCGATATAGAGCAACAGCACCACCGTGATCACCCAGGACGGCGCCAGCGTGGGGTTGATGACTGCAAGCGCAATGACAAGCATCGCTGCCGACGTGCCGGCAAAGCCCAGGATCAGCAAGGGACGTCGCCCGATCCTGTCGATCAGGAACATCGCCAGCACGGTGGTCAGCAGATTGACCGTTCCGACCCCGACCGTCGCCAGCATCTGCGTGTTCGCGTTGTCGAAACCGGCATGGCTGAAGATTTGCGGCGCATAGTAGATCACGGCATTGATGCCGCTCAGCTGCTGCAGGAAGAAAAGCCCCACGGCGACGATCAGCGCCGGCCGGACGGCCGGCTCCAGCAACGCCCTGTAGCCGGTCTTGCGGCCGGCATTGGCCTCGGCGGTTCGCACCATCTCGCCGAGCTCGCCGTCGACGTCCCAGCCGGTGGCGCGCAGGCGCCGCAGGCTTGAACGTGCCTCGTCGGAGAAACCCTTGAGCACGAGCCAGCGCGGCGATTCGGGAAGAAAGGCAAGTCCCAGAAGGAACAGGAGACCCGGCACGGCGCCCAGTCCGAACATCACCCGCCACGTGCCGTCACCGGCGAGGAGCAGGCCGGTCAGGTAGGACACCAGGATGCCGATGGTGATCGCCAGCTGATAGGTCGAGACCAGGGCGCCCCGGATGCGAAGCGGGGCGGTCTCGGCGATGTAGAGCGGAGCGCCGACAGCGGCGACGCCGATGGCCAGTCCCAGGATGAGACGGGCCATCACCAGCATCCAGATCGCGCTGATCGCAGCGGCGATCAGCGCTCCCAGCGCGAACAGGGCCGCCGCCGCCATCAGCACGCGGCGGCGGCCGAACCGATCGACGATCCGTCCGGCAACGGATGCACCAACCAGCGCGCCCAGAGGCACCGACGCCGTCATGAAGCCCGCAACCAGCGGCCCC
>DATHNU010000486.1:0-6857 GCA_035485695.1 Reyranella sp.
CGCGACCGGCGAGCGGATGCGCTCGATGGTATTTCACAACACCGGCCGGGTCGACGCGCCGGTCTACTATCTCGATGCCCTGCCGCAGGGCCATCCGGTCACCGGCCCGGCCATCATCGAATCGAGCTTCACCACCATCGTCCTCGACCCGGGCAGTCGCGCCCTCCGCCAGGTCAGCCAGCTGGTCGTCGAACCATTTGTCGGTCGTCACGCCGGGCAGGGAGGCTGATCGCCTTGGACGGTGAACCGCTCAAGATCGATGGAGTCAAGCTCGCGATCATGCAGAAACGCTTCGAGGGCGTGACGCGGAAGATGGCCAACACGCTGTTGCGCACGGCGCGCTCGGGCGTGATCAACACGGCGCCCGACTTCTCCTTCGCCCTTGTCACCGCCGACTGCGATCTGCTGACCGCCGCAGACAGCTACCCGATCCACGTGCTGCGCGGCGCCGACCTGATGGCCAGGGCGATGCTGCAGTTCCACCCCGACGTCAAGCCGGGCGACGCCTTCCTGCATAATTCTCCCTACCACGGCAACACGCACGCCGCCGACCACACGATCCTGGTGCCGGTCTTCGACGATGCCGGGGTGCATCGCTTCACGGTGCTGGCCAAGGCCCATCAGGCCGATTGCGGCAACTCGCTGCCCACGACCTACATGGGCACGGCGCGCGACGTCTATCAGGAAGGCGCGCTGATCTTCCCCGCCGTCCGCGTCCAGGAGGACTACCGGGACAATCTCGACATCATCAACATGTGCATGATGCGAATCCGCGTGCCCAGCCAGTGGCGCGGCGACTATCTCGCCATGGTGGGCGCGGCGCGGATCGGCGAGCGCGAGATCGTCCGCATGGGCGAGGAGCTGGGCTGGGCCGCCGTTACCGGCCATGCCCGGCACTGGTTCGACTTCAGCGAGCGCCGCATGATCGAGACTATCGCCGCGATGCAGAGCGGGCGCGCCCGCATGACCTGCACCCACGATCCGCTGCCAGAAAGCCCGAGCGGCGGCATCGCGGCCAATGCCGACGTCACGGTCGACAGTGCTGCTGCCCGCATCACGGTCGACCTCACCGACAATATCGATTGCCTGCCGGTCGGCGTGAACCTGAGCGAGGCCTGTTCGCGGACCGCGGCAATGGTCGGCGTCTTCAACAGCCTGCCGCAATCGGTTCCGGCCAATGCCGGCAGCTTCCGGCGGGTCGCGGTGCGGCTGCGCGAGAACTGCATCGTCGGCATCCCGCATCATCCGACCTCGACCTCGGTGGCGACCACCAACCTGGCCGACCGCGTGACCAGCGCCGTGCAGCGGGCGATGGCGGAGATCGACCCGGCGCTCGGCATGGCCGAGGGCGGTGCCGGCATCCCCCCGGCCTCGGGCGTCATCTCAGGGCGCGACCCGCGCCATGGCGGCGCACTCTTCGTCAACGAGGTGATCCTGGCCGGCGGCGGCGGGCCGGGCACCTTCAGCAATGACGGCTGGCTCTCGCTCTTCACCATGGGCAATGGCGGCATGCCGTTCTACGACAGTATCGAGATCGACGAGCTGCACCATCCGATCCGCATCGAGACAAGGCGCATCGTACCGGACAGCGAGGGCGCTGGCACCTATCGCGGCGCGCCCGGCATGCTCACGGAGTTCCGCCCCGTCGATTGCGACATCGAGATCGGCTTCGTGATCGACGGCACCGTCTACCCGGCCCTGGGCGCGCGCGGTGGCCAGCCCGCCATTCCGGCGCGCCAGTTCCTGCGCGCCGATTCGGGCGCACTGACGCCGCTCGGCACCAGCGAACAGGTCGCCATCCGCAACGACCAGCTCATGGTTTCCTACTCCAACGGCGGTGGCGGTTTCGGTGATCCGGCCAGGCGCGATCCCGAGAAGGTCGCCGAGGACGTGCGCGAAGGCTGGATTTCGGCTGCGCGCGCGGCGGCGATCTACAAGGTTGCGCTCGACGAGGCGGGCAGGGTCGACGCCGCCGCCACGGCCGCCTTGCGGGCGTGACCGTGCCGCCGGTCGTCAGGCGACCAGCTTCTGGCCCTGGTACTTGCGCAACGGCAGGACGTGGTCGATGACCTTCTGAAGGTCATTTTCGTAGTCGGGGAAGATGAAGCAGACGCCGGCGATGCCACTTTCGACCAAGCCGTCCAGGTAGGCCGCGACGGTGGCGTAGGAGCCGGCGACATAGGGAATGGCCATGAAGGTCTGGACCGCGAGGTCCTTGTAGGTGGCGCGTGAGAAATCCTGCCCGGCGTTGCCCGACCACTCCTGCAGAGCCGCGCGATCACTGGTCTCGATGAAGTGGTCGCGGAGCGCAAAGGCCGCTTCGTCGGTTTCCTCGGCGATCACCGTCAGCAGCACATAGGCGCCCACCGTCTTGCCGTGCGGCCGGGCGGCGGCCTGCAGCTTCTGGTGCAGGCGGGCGAGGTCGGACAGGCTGTCGTCCTGGCCGCCCAGGAAACTGTAGTCGGCGTGCTCGGCCGTGAACTGGATGCCGCGGTCGGATTGGCCGGCGCAGACGATCGGGATGGTGCGCGACGGCTGCGGCAGCGACTTGCAGTCGTCGAGCTTGAAGAAGCGGCCGTCGTGCGAGGTCCGGCCCGTGCGCCACAGCTTGCGCAGCACGTCCAGGTATTCCGCCGCATAGTCGTAGCGGTAGCCGAAATACTCGTCGCCGCGCCACAGGCCCATCTGCAGGTATTCGAACTTGTTCCAGCCCGAGACGATGTTCACGCCGAACCGGCCGTTGCTGATGTCGTCGATGGTCGATGTCATCTTGGCGATGACTGCAGGGTGCATGGTCGGGATGGCGACCGAAGCGTAGAGCTGGATGCGCGACGTGACCGCCGCCACCGCCGACATCAGCGAGAAGGACTCGAGGGAATAATCCCAATGGTTGGTGACGCCGCCGAAACCGCGCCACTTCACCATCGAGAGCAGGAAGTCGAAGCCTGCCGCCTCGGCGATCAGGGAGTTCTTCTTGTTGAGTTCCCAGGTCGGGAAGTATTGCGGGGGCGCCTCGGTCGACATGATGGCGCCGCCTTTGGCGTTTGGCAGGAATATTCCGAGGTCGAGGGCACGCGTCATCGGGCAACAATCTTTCGCGAGTGAGCTGCAACCATCGGAAGTTTCTGCAAGGATCTTGCCAAACCGCAATTGACTTGCATGTATGTCAAAAAGTGACCCGCGGTTTGCCTCTGCGCAAAGGGTGATTTCCACCGTCTCGATGCCGCGCGACAGGCCCGGGCAGAGGGCCTTGGAGCCCTGGTTCGGACGAACGAGAATCCTCCACCCCCGGAGGGTGCATCAGAACGCCAGAGGGTTGTCGCGAAAGCGCTCGTGCTGATGCCGGCACAGCTTCGCGCCGGTGTCATGGGTCCCCAATATGAGGAACTTGACCACAGGCTCGACCCATCGAGCCTCTTTCTTTCCAACATTCGCGGGAAGTGCGACTAATATAGGACACAATGGATCAATCAGCGCCTCCCCACCGCCGGACCGACGGCCGCCTCCTGCGGAGCGAGCGCACCAAGCAGGTTCTGATCGAGTCGTATCTGGACCTGCTGCGTGAAAACCCGCAGATCCCGACGGCGAGCGACATCGCCAAGCGGGCAGGCTGCTCCGTACGGTCGGTTTTCGAGCGTTTTTCGGACCTTCTGACGCTCAGCTTTGCGGCTGCCGACTACGCCTTTGCCCAAGGCATGGCGCAAGCCGTGGCGCGCAATGTCGACGGCGACCGGCAGACCCGGCTGAAATCCCAGGTCGAGACGCGTGCCGCAGTGTGCGAGCGATGGTTGCCGCTGTGGCGCGCGCTTCTGCGCCACCAGCATGAATCGGAAGAGCTGGCCTTTCGCATCGAGCGCATGCGCGATGCGATCATCGGCAGGCTGCAGCTGATGTACGGCCCGGAACTGTCAACCCTGTCGGAAGCGGAGCGCAAGGCGGTGTTGATCGCCCTGGAGGCCCTGACCGATTTCGAGAGCTGGGGACGGCTGCGTGAGCGTCATGGCCTGTCGGTCGAGGCTGCCCGCGATGTCTGGATCACCGCCATCGACCGCATCCTGCCGCCGACGCCGGCGCAGCCCTGATCCGTCTTCAGGCGAACGCTTCGGCCAGGAAGCTCCGCATCGCCTGCCATGAGCGGCGGTCCGCGGTCTCGTTGTAGCGGGCGCTCGGCAGGATGGAGCCGTCCGCGGCCGGATTGGTGAAGCCGTGCAGCGTGCCGCCGTAGCTGATCACCTGCCAGTCCTCGACGCCGGCTGCGCGCATCTCTGCCTCGAAGGCCATCACCTGGTCGGGCGGCGCCAGCGGATCGTCGGCGCCGGTGCAGACCAGCACGCCGGCCTTTGTCCTGCCGGCCACAGCCGGGGCTTTCGTCGTGAGCACGCCATGGAAGCTCACGACGGCCTTGAGATCCGCGCCATCGCGCGCCAGCTCGAGCACGACCGAGCCGCCGAAACAGAAGCCGATGGCGCCCAGCCTCCCGGCATCGACGTGCGGCAACGCTGCGAGTGCGGCCAGGGCGGCCCGGCCCCGCGCCCGCAGCTTCGGCGGGTCATCGCGCAGCGGCGCGATCAGGGCGCGCGCCTCCTGGAGATCGCCGGCCTGCCGACGCTCGCCGAACATGTCGGCCGCCAAGGCAACGTAGCCGAGCCCGGCAATCATGCGGGCGCGCTCCATGGCGTGCTCGTTGAGCCCCAGCCCTTCGTGGACGACAACCACGCCGGGACGCCGGTCGCTCGCCATTTCGTCGTAGGCCAGAAATCCACGCAAGCTTGTCGCGCCGTCGCGATAGGTGATGTCCTGTGTCAGCATCGCGGGTGGGTCCGACCGTCGTCTAAGCAAGATCGAGATGGCAGGCGACGCGATGTCCATCGGCCGTCCGGCGGAGCAGGGGCGTCTCCTCGGCACAACGGGCCATCGCCCGCGGACAGCGGTCGCGGAAGCTGCAACCCGAGGGGGGCTCGCGCGCGTCCGGGACATTGCCCTTGATCGGCAGTGGAGCGCGCGACTGGTCGGCGTCTGGAACCGGGACTGCCGCGACCAGCGCTTGCGTATAGGGATGCTGTGGCCGCCGCACGATCTCGTCGGTCGGACCATCCTCGACGATGCGGCCGAGATACATCACCAGCGTGCGTTCGCAGAGGTAACGCACCATAGCGAGATCGTGGGAGATGTAGACGGCGCTCAACCCCATGCTGTCGCGCACCTCGCGCATCAGGGCGAGGATGCCGGCGCGCACGCTGACATCGAGCATCGACACCGGCTCGTCGGCGACCAGGAAGCGCGGCGCCAGCACCAGCGCGCGCGCCAGCACGACGCGCTGCAGCTGGCCGCCGCTCAGTTGATGCGGGTACTTGTCGAGATAGCGGTCGAGGTCGGGCAGGTGCACGCGCCGGAAGGCCATCGCGACACGGTCCATGTGCTCGGCCTTGTCGATGGCGGCATTGAGCAGCGGCTCGGCGACGGCGCGGTAGATGGTGAAGCGCGGGTTCAGCGCATCGAACGGGTTCTGAAAAACCAGCTGGGCCTGGCGCCGGAAGGCACGCAGACCTTCGCCGCTGAGGCCGGCAAGCTCGGTGCCGTCGAAGGCGATCGAGCCCGTGGTCGGCTCGACGAGCTTCAGCATCAGGCGCCCCAAGGTGGTCTTGCCGCAGCCCGATTCGCCCACGACGGCTACGGCATCGCCCGAGCCCACGTCGAAACTCACGCCGTCGAGCGCGCGCACCGCCGGATGCCGGCCGCGCACAACCTCGCCCAGCGAGCGCGCGACGGGGAAGTGCTTTACGACGTCGCGTAGCTCGACGAGCGTTGCCATGTCGCGGGATCCATTGCGGCTTTGCGGAGGGAGAAGGCCTCGTCGTCGCGCAGGCAGGCCGAGGCGTGGATTTGCTGGCCACCGCCGGCAATCAGCGCCGCGCTTGTCGTGCAGGCCGGCCGGACGAAGGGGCAGCGCGGCGCGAAACGGCAGCCGGGGGGCGGATCGCTGAGGTCGGGCGGGCTGCCGCCGATCGGCACCAGCTCCAGCGCATCCGACATCAGGTCGGGGAAGGCGTTGCGCAGGCCCATCGTGTAGGGATGGCGCGGCCGTGCCAGCACCTCGCGCACCGGGCCGCTCTCGATCACCTGCCCGGCATACATCACGAAGACATCATCGCAGAGATAGGCCACGACGCTGATGTCGTGCGTCACCAGCACCATCGAGAGCCCGAGGCGCTGCTGCAGGGTGCGCAGCATGTCGAGGATCTGGCGCTGCACGATGACGTCGAGCGCCGTCACCGGCTCGTCGGCCAGCAGCAGGCTGGGCTTCAGCGCCAGCGCCATGGCGATCGCCGCGCGCTGGCGCATGCCGCCGGAGAACTGATGCGGATAGTCGGAAAGCCGGCTTTCGCTCAGGCCCACGAGCTCGAACAGCTCTGCCGCACGGGCGCGGGCGGCGCTGCGCGAGGCGTTGCCGCGCTTGGTCAGCACCTCGACGAGCTGGGCGCCCACCGTGTAGACCGGGTCGAGCGAGCTCATGGCGCTTTGCGGCACATAGGCGATGTCGCGCCACAACAGCTTGCGGGTGGCGGCCTCGTCGATCGGCTGGCCCCTGAAGATGACCCTGCCGCCGGCGCGCCGGCCGTTCTCGGCCAGCACGCCCATGATGGCGCGCACCGCCGTGGTCTTGCCGCAGCCCGATTCGCCCACCAGGCCCACGATGCGGCCTTCGGGGACGGCAAACGACGCGCCGTCGACCGCGCGCACCACGCCCGCCCGCGTGCTGTAGTGGATCTGCAGGTCGTCGACTTCGAGGATCATTGCCCCACCGTCATCGGCCACGCAACCTGGGCATGAAGACCTCCTCGTAGCCGCGGCTGATG
>DATHNU010000487.1:0-9469 GCA_035485695.1 Reyranella sp.
AGCTCGCGCGGCAGCGCCAGCAGCGCCAGCGCCTTCTCCAAAGTGACTTCGTCGGGCGTCATGCCTTTCAGCAGCGACTGCCGTTTGGGCTTCTCCTTGCCCTCGGGCTCGCCCAGCTGGACGTAGAGTCCGTACGGCCCGTTGCGCAGGGTGACCGGCTTGCCGCTCACCGGATCGATACCCAGGAGCTTGGGGCCATCGAGATTGGCACCCGAGGCGGCATCGGCGTCGGCATCGACGATGCCCAGCTTGCGGGTGAAGCGGCACTCCGGATAGTTCGAGCAGCCGATGAAGGCGCCGAACTTGCCGAGCTTGAGGCCCAGCCGGCCGTTGGCGCAGGACGGGCAGTCGCGCGGGCTCTTGCCGCCATTGTCGTTGGCCGGGAAGAAATGCGGGCCCAGCTCCTCGTCGAGCTTGTCCAGGACTTCCTTGACCCGCAGGTCCTTGGTCTCGCCGACGGCGGCGGAGAAGGCCTTCCAGAACTCGCGCAGCACCTGGCGCCAGTCGATCTTGCCGTCGGAGATGTCGTCGAGTTCTTCCTCGAGATGGGCGGTGAAGTTGTATTCGACGTAGCGCGGGAAATAGGTCTGCAGGAAGGCGGTGACGATGCGGCCGCGATCCTCCGGCACGAAGCGCTTGCGGTCGAGCTTCACGTAGTTGCGGCGCTGCAGCACCTCGATGATGCTGGCGTAGGTCGAGGGGCGGCCGATGCCGAGCTCCTCCAGCTTCTTCACCAGGCTAGCCTCGGAATAGCGCGGCGGCGGCTCGGTGAAATGCTGCTCCGGCAGGACGTCGCGGCGGTCGAGCGCCTCGTCGGGCGCGACGTCGGGCAGGATCGAATTGCCTTCCTCGTCCTCGCCGTTCTCGTCCTTGCTCTCGTCGTAGAGGGTGAGGAAGCCGTTGAACTTCACGACCGAGCCGGTGGCCCGGAGCTGCACCGTCTTGTCACCGCTCGCGATATCGACCGTCACCTGGTCGAGCACGGCGCTTTCCATCTGGCTCGCCACGGTGCGCTTCCAGATCAACTCGTAGAGGCCGAGCTGGTCCTTGTCCAAATAGGCGGCCACGTCCTGGGGCGTGCGGAAGAGGTCGGTCGGGCGAATCGCCTCATGCGCCTCCTGGGCGTTCTTGGCCTTGGAGGTGTAGACGCGCGGGCTCGTCGGCAGGTAGCTCTGGCCGTACTTGGTCTCGATCAGGCGACGCGTCTGGCCGATCGCCTCCGGTGCCAGCTGCACGCCGTCGGTGCGCATATAGGTGATGAGGCCGACGGTCTCGCCACCGATATCGACGCCCTCGTAGAGCCTTTGAGCAACACGCATGGCGGTGGCGGCGCCCAGGCCCAGCTTGCGCGAGGCCTCCTGCTGCAGGGTCGAGGTGATGAAGGGCGGCGGCGGGTTGCGCCGCACCTGGCGGCGGTCGATCGAGGCCACCGAGAAGGCGCGGCGCTCGATTTCGCGCTTGGCCTGCTCGGCGCGTTCCTGGGTGTCGAGGTCGAACTTGTCGAGCTTGCGGCCGTCGAGATGGGTGAGGCGCGCCTTTAGCGTCTGCTTCTTGGCGGTGCCGAAGAGCACGTCGACCGTCCAGTATTCGCGGCTCTTGAAGACTTCGATCTCGGACTCGCGCTCGCAGATCAGGCGCAGCGCCACGGATTGCACGCGGCCGGCCGAGCGGCTGCCCGGCAGCTTGCGCCACAGCACGGGCGAGAGGGTGAAGCCCACGAGATAGTCGAGGGCGCGGCGGGCCATGTAGGCGTCGATCAGGGGCTGGTCCAGCTCGCGCGGATGGGCGACGGCGTCGAGCACCGACTGCTTGGTGATGGCGTTGAAGGTGACGCGCTTCACGTCGACCCCGTCCAGCGCCTTCTTGGCCTTGAGCACGTCCCGGACATGCCAGGAAATGGCCTCGCCCTCGCGATCCGGGTCGGTGGCAAGATAGAGCTTGCCGCCCTTGGTCACCGCCTTGGCGATGGCGTCGAGCCGCTTCTGGGACTGCGGGTCGACCAGCCAGTCCATGGCGAAGTCCTCGTCCGGGCGGACCGAACCGTCCTTGGCTGGCAGGTCGCGGACATGACCATAGGAGGCCAGCACGGTGTAGCCGGGGCCGAGATACTTCCCAATGGTCTTAGCCTTGGCCGGGGACTCGACGACCAATACGTCCATCGCCGGTATGTGCTCCAGTTTAAGATCAAGAACCGGAGCTAAATCACTGACCTACATCAGAGATACGCGGTTACCCCGGTGCCGTTCCAGGCGGCCTTCCAGCTCAAGAGCCAGCAGGACCTCCGCCAGGGAGGCGGCGGACACTTGGCATCGACGTACCAGTTCGTCAACCGCGGTGGGTACCGACCCCAGCGCAGAGAGGACCTGGGCGACCGTCGGGTCGGCGGGTTTTTGCCTCGGTTTCTCAACGACTTGCGGGGCAGGCCGTGGCCGCCCGAGCACACCCAGAATATCGTTGGCGTGGCAGGCCAGAATGGCCCCATCTTTAATAAGGCTATTGGATCCGGCGTAGCGCGGGTCCGCCGGCGAGCCCGGCACGACGAAAACCTCGCGACCCTGCTCGGCGGCCCGATGGGCGGTGATCAGCGAGCCCGACCGGGCGGCAGCCTCGATGACCACGACGCCGCTCGACAGGCCGCTGACGATGCGGTTGCGGCGCGGGAAGGCGCGGGCGACCGGTGGCGTACCGAGCGGCGATTCGCTGAGCAGGAGGCCGCGCGCGGCGATGTCGGCATGGAGGGCGGCATTCTGCAGCGGGTAGATCTGGTCGATGCCGCCGGCCAGCACGGCCACGGTGCCTGTGGCGAGGGCCGCCCGATGGGCGACCGCGTCGATTCCCCGGGCGAGGCCCGAGGCCACCACGAAGCCCGCCGCGCCCAGGTCCGCCGCCAGTTCCGTGGCGAAACGACAGCCGGCCGCCGAGGCTTCGCGCGCACCCACCACGGCCAGGGTGGGCCGGCCCAGCAGCCCGGGATCGCCGATCGCGGAAAGCACCGGCGGCGCATCGGGCAGTGCAGCCAGGGCGGCGGGATAGGCCGGATCGCCGATCACCAGGAAACGTCCGCCCAAGCGCGCCAGCGCTTTTTCCTCGCGGGCGATTTCGGCATCGCTGGCCGTGGCCAGGCGCGCGCATGCCGCGCGGGCCGAGCCGAAATGTTCCAGCGCTGCGTGGAAGGTGACAGGGCCGATCCGCGCGCTGCGCGCCAAGCGCAGCCGCGCGCGCCGTTCCGCGGGGGCGAGTTCCGATGCAAGGGGGCCGTCGAACATGGCTCGACCATACGCGCGAGTCAGTGTTCTGTAAAACAACCTGAGATAGAATGAGCGCAGCTTGGGATTGAGCGCGTCGCGCAGCCAGTCGCCCAAAAGGTTGACGGCCAGCGACAGGATGACGAGCGCGAGGGCGGGGAAGATCACGATCCACCATTCGCCGGAGAACAAAAAGGCGTTGCCGATGCGGATCAGGGTGCCGAGCGAGGGCTGGGTGGCCGGCATGCCGACCCCGAGATAGGAGAGTGACGCCTCGGCGATGACGGCGAGCGCCAGCTCGATGGTGGCGATCACCAGCACCGGCCCCCAGGCGTTGGGCAGCACGTGGGCGAGCGCGATGCGCGCGCCCGGCACGCCGATGATGCGTGCGGCGTTGACGTAGTCCTTGTTCTTTTCGGCCAGCGTCGTGGCGCGGGTCACCCGCGCGAACTGCGGCCAGTAGGCGACACCGATCGACAGCACCAGCACCCAGATGGCGATGTCGTCATGCACGCCGCGCGGCAGCACGACCCGTGCCACGCCATCCAGGGTGAGGGCGATCAGGATGGCGGGCACGGTGAGCTGGATGTCGGCCAGCCGCATCACCACCGCCTCGACCCAGCCGCCGCGATAGCCTGCCAAAAGGCCCAGCAGCACGCCCGTGGTGACCGACAGCACGATGGCGGCCAGCCCGATCACCAGCGACACGCGGCTGCCGTAGAGGATGGCCGACAGCACGTCGCGGCCCTGGTTGTCTGTGCCCAGCAGGTGGCGGGCGCTGCCGTTTTCGTTCCAGGCCGGCGGCGTGAAGGCGTCCATCAGGTTGAGCGACTTGATGTCGAACGGATCGAACGGCGCCACCCAGGGCGCGAAGATGGCGCCCAGGAAAAAGAGCAGGGTCACGACGGCGGCGGCGACGGCCAGCGGCGAATGGCGGAAGCTCCACCACATGTCCGACTCGCGCAGCCGGGCGCGCAGCGTCGTATCGCTCATGACGCCCTGCGGCGGTTGAGCAGTGCGCCCACCGTGGCGGCGAAGGCCAGCGCAGCGGCCAGCGGGCCGAAGCCTTCGAAGCCCACCGAGCCGATCATCGCGGCACCCAGCGCCGCCGCGCCGATCCAGCCAACACTGGCCGTGGCACCGTTGAGCCCCAGCACCGTGCCGCGTACTTCTTCGGGCACCGCTGCAAGGGAAGCCATGTAGGAAGGCCGGCCCAGCGCGTTCAGGAAGACATAGACGAAGCCCAGCGTCACCGAGATCGTCAGGCTGGGATGCCACATGAAAAGCGCGAGCGCGGCCACGCCCGACAGCGCCATGGCGATGGCAAAGGTCAACAGCCGGTCGCGCCGGCGGTCGGCGAGCTGGCCGCCCAGGATGGTGCCGGCGACATTTCCCAGTGCGAACACGGCCAAAGGAATGGCGATCTCGATCAGGGACAGGTGATAGGTCGCTTGCAGGAAGGTGGCGAAATAGACCGCCGCCAGCCCGTAGCAGATCCGTTCGGCGATGCCGGTGCCGAGCAGGCCCAGCACCTTGGGCGACAGCGCCGTGCGCAGCGACGGCCGCACGGCGCCGCGCATGTGGCCCACCGTGCCGTGCCCGACGGCGGCGAACAGGCTGAGGCTGGCGGCAAGGGCAAGGCCGCCGACGCAAACCAGCCAGCCGCGCCAGCCGATCAGCGAACCCACGGCGGCGGCCATGGGCACACCGATCACCAAAGTAAGTGACTGGCCGCTCATCACCCAGCCCAGCGCGCGGCCGCGCTGGCTGTCGGGCACGCGCCCGGAGACCTCGGCGAAGACCACGCCCATGAAGGCGCCGCTGCAGCCGCCGCCGACTGTGGCCCACACGGCAATCCAGAAGAAGGAGCCGGCCAGCGCCTGCGCCAGCACGGCGAGGGCCAGGGCAAAGAGACCCCCCACGAGAAGAGGCCGTCGGCCGACGACATCGGACAACCAGCCACCCAGTGCCGAAGTGAGACCCCATGATATCGACGTCAGGGACACCAGGTTGGCGACCATCGGCATGCTGACATCGAGATCGTGCGCCATGTCGAGCAGGAAGGGCGCGCGCGTGGTGCCGCTCGAGGTGGCGGCGAACGACCCCAGACAGGCGGCGCCGATCAGGGCCCACGGCAGAACGGCGGGTCGGACGGCGGAATCGCTTTTGATCGTCATCCGCCCGCCATGCCCAGTCGCGTTCGATCAAGCCTCAGCCGCGGATCGATCGCGGCATAGAGCAGGTCGACGAAGAAATTGATGGTCACGAACAGGAAGGAGACCATGACCAGATAGGCCGCCATCACCGGAATGTCGGCGAACTGCACGGACTGGATGAAGAGCTGGCCCATGCCCGGCCACTGGAACACCGTCTCGGTGATGATCGAGAAGGCGATCAGGCCGCCGACCTGCAGGCCGATCACGGTGATCACGGGCAGCAGCGTGTTCTTGAGCGCGTGGCGGAAATGCACGGCGCGATTGGTGAGACCGCGGGCGCGCGCGAACTTGATGTAGTCGGTGCGCAGCACCTCGAGCATCTGCGAGCGCACCAGCCGCAGCACCAGGGTCATCTGGAACAGCGACAGCGTGAAGGCCGGCAGCACGAGGGCCTTCAGGCCCGATGCCGTCAGCAGGCCGGTGTTCCACCAGCCGAGCTTCACCGTCTCGCCCCGGCCGAAGGAGGGGAAGCACCAGTCGGCCGGCAGGCCGAGCGCCGGCGCCCAGTTCTTGCACTCCACGGAGAAGACATAGATCAGCAGGATGCCGATCACGAAGGTCGGCACGGCCACGCCCGCCAGCGAGAAGGTCATGACGGCGCCGCTGTCGAGCTTGTGGCGGCGCAAAGCCGTCAGCACGCCGAGCGGAATGCCCATGGAGAGGGCCAGCAGGGCCGCCACCGCCACCAGCTCGAGAGTCGCCGGCATGCGCTCGACGATGAGGTCGGAGACCGGCCGCGCCAGTCGGTAGCTCTTGCCGAAATTTCCGGTGGCGGCGTTGCCCAGGAAGCGCGCGAACTGGACCGCCACGGAATCTTCCAGCCCGAGATCGCGCCGCATCTCGGCGCGCTCGGCCGGCGTCGCCTCCTGGCCCACCATGTTGTTCACCGGGTCGCCCACGAAGTTGAACAGCGCGAAGCACAGGAACGACACCGCCAGCATGACGGCCGCGGACTGCAACAGACGCGAGACGATGAAAGCGAGCATTGATCTTTACCCTCCCCACGGAGTGGGGAGGTGGCCCGTAGGGCCGGAGGGGTCATGAGCGCCAGTGATGATGCTCATGACCCCTCCGCCCGCTGCGCGGGCACCCCCCCCATCGTATGACGATGGGGAGGCGAAGTACCTGTTCACTTGATCGTCGAAAATTTGAAGTTGGGCGCGTCGTTGGCGAAGATCGGGATCGTCACCTTGTCGCTCATCGACCACACGATGAGCTGGTGGTGCAACGGCAGGTACGGCATGTCGGCGACCGCCAGCGCCCAGGCATCGGCGATCATCTTGTCGCGCTTGGCCTGGTCGACCTCCTTCAGCATGGCGTCGGTGAGCGCGTCCATCTTGGGATTGCTGTAGCCGGTGTAGTTCCAGCCGCCGACCTTCTTCGCCGCATCCTCGGTCTGATAGAGGAAGGTGAAGACGTAATGCGAATCGAGCGTCGGCACGCCCCAGCCCAGCAGGAACATGCTGGAGTCCTTCTTCTGCAGCTTGGGGAAGTGCAGCGTCTTGGAGCGCGCCTGCAGGTCGATCTTGATGCCGATCTGCGCCAGCATGCCGGCGACCGCCTGGCAGATCTGCTCGTCGTTGTTGTAGCGATCGTTGGGGCAATCGAGCGTGACGCCGAAGCCGTTGGGGTAGCCCGCGTCGGCCATCAGTTGCTTGGCGCCGGCGACGTCGTATTTCAGCCGCTGGTCGAGCTCCCTGGTGTAGCCGTGCACGCCGGGTGCGGTGGTGAGGCCGGCCGGCGCCGAGAAGTTGCGCATCACCTTGGCCTTGATCGCGTTGATGTCGATCGCCTGGTACATGGCCTGGCGCACGCGCTTGTCGGCGAATGGGTTCTTGCCCTTGACGTCGGAGTATTTGAGCTCGGCCGAGCCCATGTCGAGGCCGAGGAAGATCGAGCGCACCTGTGCGGTCTCCTCGGTCTTGAGGCCCGGCGTCTGCTTGATGCGCGCAATGTCCTGCAGCGGCGCGTCGAGCACGAAGTCGACCTGGCCCGAGATCAGGGCCGCCACCCGCGTCGCCGGCTCCTTGATCGGCGTGTAGACCAGCTCGTCGGGATAGTTGGGGAAGTCCTTGGCGCCCCAGTAGGTCGGGTTCTTTTCCAGCACGGTGCGCACGTCGGGATCGCGCTGCTTCACCGTGTAGGGGCCGGTGCCCATGGCGTTGCGCACCGCGAAGGTCTCTTCCTTGTCCTTGAAGCTCTGCGGCTTGGCCACGTTGTGCTTCTCCGACCACGCCTTGGACATGATCAGGATCGCGGTCGTGTAGTCGGGCAGGATGGGGTTGGGCCCATCGGTGATGATGTGCACGGTGAGCGGATCGATCGCCTTCACCTCCTTGATCGAGGAGATGTAGGCCTTGAAGTCGGAACTGGGCGAGAGCGCGCGGTTGTAGCTGAACACCACGTCGTCGGCGGTGAACGGCGTGCCGTCGCTGAACTTGACGTCGGGCCGGAGCTTGTACTCCCAGACGTCGGAGGCGATCGTCTTCCATGACAGCGCCAGGCCCGGCACCTTGGCCAGCGACGGGTCGCGGCTGATCAGGGCTTCGTAGACGTGGCTGTTCATCCCCGTCGTCGGCCCCTCGTTCTGCGAGTGCGGGTCGAGCGTGAGGGCGTCGCCCTGGCTCGCCCAGCGCAAGGTCTTGGCATCGGCCGGCAAAGTCGCGCAAAGCGCGGCCGCGGCGAGAACGGCCATACGAGCAACGAACATGGCCATTGCCTCCTGCAATTGTTGTGCAACGGACCCTAACGGCCGGTCGGCAGCCGATCAATGCCGCGTCGACGGACGCGCCTTGCCGCGCCACACTGACGAGGGAGGAGACGATGGTGAGAAGCTTCATGACAGCCGCCGCGCTCGCGCTCGGCGTCTCGGGCGCCGCGGCGCAGGATCGCGTTCGGCTGGAGGTCTATTCGACCCTGGAGGTCGAGAACATCAACGACTTCAAGAAATCGTTCGAGGCGGAGAACCCCGACATCGAGATCGTCTGGAACCGCGATTCCACCGGCGTCGTGACCGCGCGCATCCTGGCCGAGCAGAGCGTGCAGCGCGCCGACGCGATCTGGGGCCTCGCGGTCACCTCGATGCTGCTGCTCGACAAGCGTGGCCTGCTCGAGCCCTACGCACCCAAGAACCTGGCGGCCATCAAGCCTGCCTTCCGCGATCCCGCCAACCCACCGGCCTGGGTCGGCATGGAGGCGTGGGTCGCTACGGTCTGCTTCAACACGGTGGAGGCCGCCAAGCTCGGCCTGGCGAGGCCGGCCTCGTGGTTCGACCTCACCGAGCCGCGCTTCAAAGGCAAGCTCACCATGCCGCACCCGGCGTCGTCCGGCACCGGCTACTTCCATGTGGCGGCATGGATCCAGATGTTCGGCGAGGCCAAGGCCTGGGAATTCATGGACAGGCTGCACGACAATATCGCGGTCTACGAGCATTCCGGCACGCGGCCCTGCCGCCTGGCCGCATCGGGCGAGTATCCGGCCGGCATCTCCTACGAGCTGGCCGCCGCCAGCGCTCGCCAGAAGGGTGCGCCGATCGAGGGGTTGACGATGAAGGAGGGTGGCGGCTGGGACATGGACGCGGCGGCGATCCTGCGCGGCACAAAGAAGCTTGAGGCCGCGCGCCGGCTGATGGATTTCACCTCGAGCCGCAAGGCCAACGAGCTCTATGCCTCGTTCGTAAGCCAGGTTGCGATGCCGGGCGTCGCCAGCAACATTCCCGACTATCCCGCCGGCGTCGCCGAATCGATGATCAAGAACGACTTCGCCTGGGCATCGGAGAACCGCACGCGCATCCTCGAGGAATGGGCGCGTCGTTACGATGGCAAGGCGGCGAAGAAGAACTGAACCCGCGGGACCGGTCATCCCATCCCCCTCGCCGGTCATCCCACGAACCCTGCCGGTCGTCACAATTCACGGCAAGTTCAAGGAGTTGACGGTTAGGAAGCGGCGCCTGTCACGACAAACGCTCAAGGTGCTCCCATGAATCGACGTAAGCTCATGACGCTGGCC
>DATHNU010000488.1:0-4822 GCA_035485695.1 Reyranella sp.
TCGGCCCTCGATCTCGACGCGACCCTCGCTGGGGTCGGTGATGCGCGACAAAACCTTCATGAGCGTGCTCTTGCCCGCGCCGTTGCGGCCGATGACACCGACCACGTCGCCGCGCTTGACCTCGAAGTCGAGATTGCGGAGCGCCCAGAACTCCTCGATCTCCTGGCCGCTCACGATCGGTCGGCCGTGGACCAGGTCGGCGCCCGTGCGCAGGAAGGTGCGGGCGCCGCGAACCAGCACGTCGCGCAAGGCGACGTAGCGCCGGCCGTCGGGATTGTGCCCGATCAGGAATTTCTTGCCGAGACCCTCGGCGCGGATGACCACGTCGGACATCGTCACACAAGATCCGCGAAGGCGCGCTCGGTGTGTCGGAACTGGCGTATGCCCCACCACAGGAAGAACGCCGCCACGCCCAGGCTGGCGACGAAGCCCGGCCAGTAGAACGGCACGTCACCACCCAGAACGCACCAGCGAAAGCCGTCGATCACCCCGACCACGGGGTTGAGGCTGTAGAGCAGCCGCCATTGGTCGGGAACAACGGAACTCGAAAATCCCACGGGCGAGACATAGAGGCCGAACTGCAGCAGGAAGGGGATGACATAGCGGAAGTCGCGATACTTGACGTTGAGCGCGGCGATCCACAATGCGGGCCCGATGCTGGCGAACATCGCCAACAGCACGAACACCGGCAACAGCAGGATCTGCCAGCCCGGCGCAAAGGCGTACCACACCATGAGCAGGACCAGGATGGCGAAACTGATCAGGAAATCGACCAGGGCCACGACCATGGTCGCCAGGGGCACGACGACACGGGGAAAGTAGACTTTGCCGATGAGGTTGGCGTTCGCGACGATGCTGCTCGAGGCTTCGCTCAACACAGAGGAGAAAAGATACCAGGGCAACATGCCGGTAAACACCATCAGGGCGTACGGCGCCGCGCCCTCGCTCGGCAGCTTCGCCAGCTTGCCGAAGACAAGGGTGAAAACCACCATGGTGAGGAAAGGGCGCAAGATCGCCCAGGCGACGCCGATGGCGGTTTGCTTGTAGCGTACGGAGATGTCCCGCCAGGCAAGGATGAAGAACAGCTCACGATAGCGCCAGATATCGCGCCAATATTGGCTGTCCGCCCTACCTGCCTCGAGAATTAGACGCGGCCGGCCCCCTCGCTCGGCAAAGTTCACGGTTGTTCTCTCCATCGGCGCCCATCGCGCATCAGACTGGCGAATATCAGGCGGGTCGTAGCCGCAAAGTGAGGCCGCCGATAGGGTTCGATTGCCGCGGGATCGGTCTTGCCCCTTCCCAGCAATCGGAAGATGGCCTCGCACAGCGCCTGTGTATCACCAGGATCCACGGCTTCCCCGACGCTTTCGTCGCGAATCGCGTCGCTGCTGCCGTCGGCCGCACCGCCCAGCACGCGGAGGCCGCAGGCTGCGGCCTCGAGATAGACAATGCCGAAGCCTTCCGTGGCGCTTGGCATGACAAAAAGATCGGCGAGGCGATAAAGGTCGGGCAGGTCCTCATCCGGCACGTAGCCGAGAAAGCGCACAGCGTCGGGGCCAAACCCGAGGTCGCGCGCAAGCGCCTCGAGCCGCGCGCGATCGTCGCCGTCGCCCGCGATGACGTACATCAGATGGGGAAAGCGGGCACGCAGCTTCGGCAAGACAGCGAAGATCGGTTCGTGGCCTTTCGAACGCTCGGTCGAGGCAAGACGGCCGACGGTGAGCAGGACGGGGCGGCCGTGCAGGCCCAGTCGCTCGCGATAAGCCGCAGACGCCGCGCCCGGCGCGAAGACGTCACGCACTGTGTTGGGCAAAACCCGCACGCGATGCGGATCGAGATCCGTCCAGCCGAGGAGACGATGTCGGGTCAGGCGGCTGACAGCCGTCACCAGATCGGCCGCCTCGATGGCGGCGCGCTTGAGGCCCTGCTGCGGCGCCCAGATATCGATGCCATGGGTCTGCAGCCAGTAACGGGCGCGGAAAAGCCGTGCCAGCCCCCAGGCCAGCGGCGCCATGAAAACGTGGCCGCAGAACACCACGTCGATCGGGCGATGGCGCCAAGCGATCCACAACGCACCAAGGGAATAGCGTACGCGGCCGAACATGGGCGGCCATTGGCGGATACCGGTCGGCAGGGCGAGACCGTTTGCGTCGCCAAGACGGGGGACGACCAGCAATTCGACTTTCGCGCCCGCCGCTCCTGCGCCGGCGAGGCATTCAAACAGATCCTGATTGTAGCGTGCGATGCCGCCGCGCGCGCCGTAGCAATCGCCGACCAATGCAAGGATACGGACCGTCACCCGCCAACCCTTCAGGCGAGCGCCGGCGCGAGATCGAGCGTCGCCGGCACGCCACCTGGCGACGACGGGCCGACCCAACCGGCGTTCCAGACCTGCAAGGCCCAGGCGCGCGACGCGGCGGAAAGCGTGACATTGCCCTCTTCGACCACCGCCTGGCGGATCCAGCGGCCGATGGGCGTGGCGAAGCCGGTTTTTCTCCGCTTGCGGCTGCTCGCCGGTAGCGGAAGCTTCGGCAGGTCAGCTACCGCCTCCTTGGCATTGACGCCGGCGAGCAGCGCCCCCGGCGGCAGGGCGGCGAGGAAGAACGGGTCGACATAGGGCACGCGGATCTCGATGGAGTGCGCCATGCCGGCCCAGTCGGCGTCGCGCAGCAGTTGATTGCGCATGTAGAGCGCGGTCTCAAGGACGGAGACACGGTCGAAGTCGCCGAGGTTGCCGGCGTTGCGCAGCTCGGCGGCGAGCCGCTGAAGCGGCTTGAGACGCCGCATACCGGCCTGCAGGAGGTCGGGATCGAGGAGATCGCCCAGTTCCCACGGCATGTAGACGCTGCGGCGCAACAGATAGGCCCCTTCCCAGTTCCCGCCATACTGCGCAAGCCCTGGCGCCTTGGGATGAAGGTTGAGACCGGAGGACATGAGCGCCGAGATCGCGTGGCGCGACAGCCGGCCGAGGCCGGGAAGGAAATCGAACGCGCGGAAGAAGTGGACACTGCGCGGCACATCGACGAAGGACGGATAGCCGCCGAAGCACTCGTCCGCGCCGAGGCCGCTTAGGGCGACCTTGACACCGGCTTCGCGAGCCGCTTTGGCGACGAACCAGGTGTTGATGCCGTCGATGGTGGGCAGATCCATGGCATCCAGGATCGCCGGCAAGTCCTGCTCGAACTCCCGGCGATCGACATTACGCACGACGTGGCGTGCGCCATACCGAGCGGCGACCTCGGCGGCGAGTGGCACTTCGTCCTGCGGCCCGCCGCGGAACTCCTCGAAAGCCAGCGTTACAGCAGTGACGTCGCGGGCGCCCAAATCGGCCATCGTGCCGAGCAGCGCCCCCGAATCGAGACCGGAGGAAAGGAACAAGGCCACCGGCACATCGGCGACCAGGTGATGACGGACCGAGTCGTGCACGGCGTCAGCGAGCTGGGCACGAGCATGGGCGAGGTCGCTGGTCGAGGATACCGCGCGGGCGGTCAACGACGCGGCGATCGAATAGTACGATTGGGGCGCGCCCGTGCCGGCATCGTCGACCAGCAAAGTGCAGCCGGCGGGCAGCGAGCGGATATCCCGCCAGACTGTGAACGGTTCAGGCACGGCGCCCAGAAGATGAAAGCCGACGATGCCGGCCGGATCGGGCTCGCGGGAGATGGCGCCGCCGGCGAGCAGCGCCTTGGCCTGCGACGCGAAGCGCAGGGTCCAGCCGTCGTCGGCGTAATAGAGCGGCTTGATGCCGAGCGCATCGCGGGCAAGCAGAAGACGCCGACGCGGGGCGTCCCACAGCGCGAAGGCGAACATGCCGCGCAGGCATTCGACCATGGCCGGGCCGCGGTCGGCATAGAGCTGCAGCAGTACTTCGGTGTCCGACTCCGTGCGGAAGGTGTAGCCCTTGTTCACGAGTTCGGCGCGCAGCGCGCGATAATTGTAGATCTCGCCGTTGAAGGTGATGGTGAGCGTGCCGTCGGAGCTGGCCATTGGTTGGGCGCCACGCTCGGACAGATCGATGATGGCGAGCCGGCGATGGGCGAAGCCGACGCGGCGATCGGTGGCCACCCAGAGGCCGCTGCCATCCGGGCCGCGCGCCGCCATCCGCTGGTTCATGCGGGCGAGCTCGACCTGGTCAACCGCCGGGGCGACGTTTCTATAGGCGAGGATTCCGGCAATTCCGCACATTATCGGTTCAGGCGCGCATCCCGGGCCGACAAGCGTCCGACAGCGAGGTCCCCGGGAGTAAAGCGAGAGGGGATCACTCGAGGCGAGTGGCCTCAACGCGCGCCAATGCCTCCCAGAACGACCGCGAGGGTACGCATGATGATCACCAAATCGAGCCAAAGCGAACAATGCTTCAGATAGTAGAGATCGTACTCCAACTTCGCGCGCATGCCATCGGGATCGTGGGCATAGCCCTGATTGATCTGGGCCCAGCCGGTGACGCCGGGCGGGACGATGCTGCGCAGCTCGAAGTGAGGAATGTCGCGGGCATACCCCTGGCCAAGCGCCAGCGCCTCGGGACGCGGGCCGACCCAGCTCATCTCGCCCTTCAGGACGTTCAGTACCTGCGGAAGTTCGTCAAGCCGGTAGCGGCGCAGGAACGAGCCGACCCGGGTGATGCGGGGATCGTCGGTCGACGTGAAGCTGGGACCTTCCGCGCCATGCAGCATGGTGCGGAACTTGACCATGCGGAACGTCCGCCCTTGCCGTCCCACGCGGACCTGCGTGTAAAAAACCGGCCCGGGGCTGTCACGTCGGATGATGGCCGCCAAAACCAGCATTACCGGCAGGAGAAGCGGCAGCGCGATTACGGTGCACA
>DATHNU010000489.1:0-5109 GCA_035485695.1 Reyranella sp.
GAGGCCTTCTCCTATGTGCGCCTCGGCGCGCCGTTCTTCACCATCGCCGCGATCTTCCAGAAGGATCCGCAGGTGCTGATCGGCCATCCAGACACCGGCTTCGACTCCTTCGAGAAGCTGCAGGGACGCACCCTGCTGATCGGCGCCGGCGGCAGGGTGACCTACTGGCCCTATATGCGCAGCAAGTACGGCCTCTCCGACAGCCAGGTCAGGCCCTACAATTTCAGCATGGCGCCGTTCCTGGCCGACAAGAACGTGGTGCAGCAGGGCTTTCTCACCTCCGAGCCCTATTCGATCGCCCAGGCGCTCGGCCGCCCGCCGGCGGTGCTGCTGATCGCCGACGCGGGCTTCAGCGCCTACCAGGCGACGATCGCGATCTCGCGCAAGATGGCGGCGGAGAAGAAGGACCTCGTGCAGCGCTTCGTCGACGCCACGCTCGAAGGCTGGGCGCAGTATCTCAAGGGCGGGCCGGGCATCGCGGCGGCCAATGCGCTGATCAAGCAGGCCAACCCGGAACAGACCGACGACCGCATCGCCTACGCCATCAAGGTCTTGAACGAACGCGGCATCGCGATGTCAGGCGATGCGCTGAAAGACGGCATCGGCGCCATGACCGACCAACGCTGGAAGAGTTTCTATGACTCGATGGCCGCGGTCGACGTGGTGCCGCGGGGGCTGGATGTCGGCCGCGCCTATACGCTGGAATTCGTGAACAAGGGCATCGGAAAGGCATAGGAGAGCGGCATGTACAAGGTGAGCGAAGAACATGAAATGCTGCGCGACCTGGTGAAGAAGTTCGTGCGCAACGAGCTGATGCCGCTCGAGAAGAACATCCTGGACCGCTTCGCGTCAGGCCAGCCGGCGGCGCTGAGCGATGAGGAGAACCTGAAGCTCTTCAAGCAGTGCAAGGAGCTCGGCCTGTGGGCGCTCGACGTGCCGGAGGAGGCGGGCGGCGCCAACCTGCCGGCGGTGGCGCTGGTCGGCGTGAACGAAGAGCTGGGCTACACCGCGGTGCCCTTCACCTTCCCGCCGGACTCTCCCAACCTTCACATGATGCTGGCGACGGTCAATCCGGAGCAGCGCAAGAAGTACCTCGAACCCTACGCCGCGGGCGAGACGGTCTCGGCCATCGCCATCTCCGAGCCGGGCGCGGGCGGCGATCCGGCCGGCATGAAGACCAAGGCGGTCAAGGACGGCACCGACTGGGTGATCAACGGCCGCAAGATCTGGATCAGCCGCATCGCCAAGGCCGACTTCACCATCGTCATGGCGGTGACCGATTCCAACCTGGGCGCGCGCGGCGGCATCACCGCCTTCCTGGTCGACAAGGGCACGCCGGGCCTGGTCGTGGCGCGCGCCATTCCCATGCTGGCCGGCCAGCGCACCTACGAGGTCGTGTTCGAGGATTGCCGCGTGCCCGAGACGCAGATCCTGGGCCGCATCGGCGCGGGCTTCGCGCCCATGCAGCTTCGCCTCACGGTGCGCCGCCTGCAGATGGGCGCGTGGTGCGTCGGCATGACCCAGCGCGCGCTCGACATGCTGGTCGAGCATGCCAACCAGCGCGTGACCTTCGGCCAGAAGCTGGCCGACCGCCAGGCCATCCAGTGGTGGGTCGCCGACGCCGCCACCAAGCTGCATGCCTGCCGCTTGATGGTGATGGACGCCGCGGTCAAGCAGGACGAGGGCCGCGACGTGCGCATGGAGGCGTCGATGATCAAGGTGTTCGCCACCGAGATGGCGACCGAGGTGATCGACCAGGCCCAGCAGGCGTTCGGCGCCATGGGCGTCACCCAGGAGCTGCCGCTGTCGTGGCTGGCGCAGAAGGTGCGCACCATGCGGGTCTACGAGGGGCCGTCCGAGGTCCATCGCATGGTGATCGCGCGCCGCATCCTGGGCGGCCGTTGACAGTCAACCGCGGGCAGGCGGATCATTCGCGCCTGCGTGATTTTCGTCTGCATCGCCGGAGTGCCTCATGACCTACACGCTCGACGCTTTCGTCAAGGATGCCAAGTCGGCCCTCGAGACCACCAGCGGCCCGGCCGGCCGCGAGAAAGTGCGCGTGCTGCTGGAGAAGCTGCTGGGCAACGGCGCGTTCGTCGACGAGGCGGTCGGCCCGGCCGCGCCGATCGGCACGCGCAAGCTCTACGAGGACAAGGAGCTGGGCTTCGTCGTGCTGGCGCACTGCAATCCCAAGCCGCACAAAAGCCCGCCGCACGATCACGGCAGCTCGTGGGCGGTCTACGGCCAGGCGGTCAAGTACACCGACATGAGCGAGTACCGCCGACTCGACGGCGGTGACGGCGCGGGCGAGGCCAGGCTCGAGCAGGTCAAGAGCTATCGTCTCGAGCCCGGCCATGCCGGCATCTACGACGTGGGCGCCATCCACGCCATCGACTATCCCGAGGGCAGCCGCTTCGTGCGCGTCACCGGCCGCGATCTCGACTACGTGCAGCGGCTGAAGTTCGACACCGCCGCCGGCAAGGCCATCACCATCGAAAGCGCGAGCGCCAGCTGACGTCCTCCGTGGCTGGGCGCGTGCCGAGCGATGACATGCGTCAAGGCGCGGGATGCGTTCGGGTCTCTTCGTGGAACTCTTCGCTGCCGGCACCGTGTAGAATAGGGAGCGGAACGGCGGAAATTGTCGTCGCAGGTTTCCGCACCTCAAGCGCAACATCGGCTTTCCAGGATGCACCCAAAAATGGTCAGCCGTTTCTTGCCGGATCATGCTTGGCGTGGAGAAAACCATGCTAGTGGTGAAGGTCACTTTGGGAGCAAAGCAGGCCTAATGAGCGAGTTGGCGGACGAACGACAGAAACGCAAGGCGCCATCTCCCGAACCGGCGGCGGAAGTCGCCAATCCGGCTTTGCCCCTGTTCTACAAGCGGGTCGCGGTCGTCGATGAAGCGAAGCTCGCCAACAGCTCGCTCAAGGAGCAGATCGGCTACGAGTTTGCGCGCCACGCCGCCTTCGTGCCGATGATCGTGACCGAGCTGTTCGCGGCCGCCAGCACCTACCCGATCGTCTTCATCACCGAGCCGGTGCCCAGCGTGCTCGCGGTCCTGAGCCTGCGCGACGGGCAGAATCTGTTCGTTTCGGACGACGGCATGAAATGGGATGCGACCTACGTACCGGCCTATGTCAGGCGCTATCCCTTCGTGTTTCTGCGCCATGACAACGACGACCTGACGCTCTGCATCGACGAGGCGGCCAATGCGCTCGAGCCGGGCCGGGCGCGGCCGCTGTTCGAGGACGGCAAGCGGACGCCGGTGATCGAGCACGCATTGCAGTTCTGCATCGAGTTCCAGCGCGGGCACCTGGCGACGGAAGCCTTCATGAAGGCGCTGATCGAGCAGGATCTCCTGATCCCCTACCAGGTGACGTCGACCCTCGAATCGGGCGAACGACTCGCGGCGACCGGCTTCAAGGTGATCGACGAGGCCCGCTTCGCGAAATTGCCCGACGACGTCGTGGTGAATTGGCACCGCCAGGGCTGGCTTGGATATGTCTGCGCGCATCTGGCCTCTGCCGGGTGCTGGGCGAAGCACGCCCAGAAGATGCAGACACGCGCCGTTGTGCGCTGAGGTTGGCGGTTTTGGCCGGAGATGCAGTCACTTTGGCCGGATTAAGCAGGCACAGCGTTATGCCCTTTCCCACGCCCATTGTACCATCCTCGCAGGGTCGACTGACCGGAATGGTCGGGCGGCCGCGCGCCGTGGCGCGAAGGAACCTGAATCGCGCGCAGGTCGCGACGATCGAGGTCGAACGCGCTCATCTCGCCTCTGCGAGATGCTGGGCACAAGTCGTCAAGCGGCAGAATGCTTAATGTGAAGCTACTGAAACGAACGGAAGGCGAGACGACGATCTTGGGGAACGTGCTTGGGGGGCATGATGGTAGCGTTGCATGGGTGCGCACGGCTGCGCAGTGGGGCGTATTACTTCCGAATAGCTGAGAGAACGGACGGCGGGAATCGGCTCTCGTGACGTCATTCCTCGGGCGGGCGGCCGCCGCGCTCGTGGTCGCGGGCCTTGGCCTCGGCGGGGCCGCGCATGCCCAGCAGCTCCCCGGTTCGGTGACGCCCGGCCAGATCGAGCGGCAGTTCCAGACACTTCCCGAGCCGCGCGCGACCGAGGAGCCGATCGTGACTCCGGGGCTCGAGCCGGAAAAGCCGCCGAGCGGCGCCGAGAACGTGCACTTCACGCTCTCCGGCATCGTCGTCGAGGGCTCGACGGTGTTCACGCAGGCCGATTTCGCGCCGCTCTACCAGCCGCTGCTCGGCAAGGACGTGACGCTGGCGCAGATCTACGACATCGCCGCGGCGATCACCGCCAAGTTCGGCAAGGCGGGCTACACGCTGTCGGTGGCGCTGGTGCCGGCGCAGCGCATCAGCACCGGCGTCGTGCACATCCAGGTGGTCGAGGGCTATGTCGACCAGATCTTCATCAAGACCGAGGACGGCACGGACATCACCCAGCCGCAGCTCCGGGCCTACCTGGAGAAGATCGCGGCGGTGCGGCCGCTGCGCCAGGCCGATCTCGAGCGCTACCTGCTGCTGGCCAACGACCTGCCGGGGGTCCAGGCGCGCGCCGTGCTGGCGCCGTCGGAAACGCCGGGCGCCTCCAACCTGACCCTGATCGTCAACCAGAAGAAGTTCGACGGCTACGCCAACTTCGACAATCGCGGCTCGCAGTTCATCGGGCCCTACCAGGGCACCTTCGCGGCCAGCGCCAACAACGTGCTGGGCCTGTCGGAGCAGACCGGCATCCGCTTCATCAACACCATTCCCGGCTCCAACCTGCATTACTGGGAGGTCAACCACCAGGAGCAGATCGGCCACGAGGGCACGCGCGCCAACTTCATCGGCCTGGTCAGCCTGGCGCAGCCGGGCTCGTCGCTGGCGCAATACGGCATCCAGTCGACCAACTACACCGGCTCGGCGCAGATCTACCATCCCTTCATCCGTTCGCGCGCCGAGAACCTGTCGGCGGGCGGCCGCTTCGACATCGAGCAGCTCGATTCGACCTCGTTCGGCCAGGCGCTGACCAGCGACCGGCTGCGCGTCCTGCGCGGCGTCGTGAATTACGATTTCGTCGACTCGCCGTTCTCGCTGGT
>DATHNU010000490.1:0-3243 GCA_035485695.1 Reyranella sp.
TCTGGTCCGACGCCAAGGCGCAGGCGCGCAACGAGACCTTGCTGATCGTGGGCGAGAGCCCGCCCAACTCGATGGACATCCACGGCGTCGGCGCTAACCGGCCCGCCTATGAGGTGTCGTGGAACACCCACGACCGGCTGATCACCTACGGCGCCAAGAAGGACGAGAACGGCAACGACCACTACGACTACACCAAGCTCGAGCCCGAGCTTGCGACCGACTGGAACGTCACGCCGACCTCGGCCACCTTCAAGCTGCGCAAGGACGCCAAGTTCCACGACGGCACGCCGATCACCGCCAAGGACGTGAAGTGGTCGTTCGACCGCGCCGTCACGGTGGGCGGCTTTCCGACCTTCCAGATGGCGGCAGGCTCGCTCGAGAAGCCCGACCAGTTCGTGGCGGTCGACGACAACACCTTCCGCGTCGATTTCCTGCGTGCCGACAAGCTCACTCTGCCTGACATCGGCGTGCCGGTGCCGGTGATCATGAACTCGGAGCTCTGCAAGAAGCACGCGACCGCCGCCGACCCTTGGGCGATGGAATGGTGCAAGAACAACCATGCCTCGGGCGGCGCCTATAAGGTCGATCGCTGGCAGCCCGGCCAGGAAGTCGTCTATGTCCGCAACGACGACTGGAAGAACGGCCCGCTGCCCAAGATCAAGCGCGTCATCATGCGCATCATCCCGTCGGCGGGAAACCGCCGCGCGTTGCTCGAGCGCGGCGACGCCGACATCTCCTTCGACCTGCCGTCCAAGGATTTCTCCGAGCTCAGGAGCGCGCCCAAGCTCACCGTGATCGGCACGCCGATCGAGAACGCGATGATCTATCTCGGCATGAACGTCAACCAGAAGCCGTTCGACAACGTCAAGGTGCGCCAGGCCGTAGCCTGGGCCGTGCCCTACCAGCAAATCATGGACTCGGTGATGTTCGGCCAGGCGATCCCGCTGTTCGGCGGCGCCGACAACAAGTTCAAGGGCCTCGCCTGGCCGCAGAAGGACGGCTACTCGACCGACATCGCCAAGGCCAAGGCATTAATGGCCGAGGCGGGCTATCCGACCGGCTTCGAGACCACGCTGTCGTTCGATCTCGGTCTCGCCAGCACCAACGAGCCGCTCACCATCCTGGTGCAGGAGAGCCTGGCGCAGATCGGCATCAAGACCACGATCAACAAGGTGCCGGGCGCCAACTGGCGCGGCGAGCTTCTGAAGAAGAACATGCCGATGATCACCAACGCCTTCGGCGGCTGGCTGAACTATCCGGAATACTTCTTCTTCTGGTGCTATCACGGTCAGAACGCCGTCTTCAACACCATGGGCTACAAAAGCCCGGCGATGGATGCGCTCATCGACAAGGCGCGCTTCACGACCGGACCCGAATACGAGGCGGCGGTGAAGGGCTTCGTCGACATCGCCTTCGAGGAGGTGCCGCGGGTGCCGATCTTCCAGCCGCTCTTGAACGTGGCGATGCAGAAGAATGTCACCGGCTACCGGTACTGGTTCCATCGCCAGCTCGATTACCGCCAGCTCGCCAAGGGCTGACCTCCGCCCTCCCTCGTCATACGGGGGAGGGTGGGGAGGGGGAAAGCCCCACCGTTGATCTCAGAAATACAAAGGTCATGATCTTCGCCCTTCAGACGTCTCGACTGAGGCCTTCCCCCTCCCGACCTCCCCCGTATGACGGGGGAGGTGACGTGAAATGCTGAAGATGCTGCTGTCCCGGCTGGCGACGGCGATCCCCAGCATCGTGGGAGTCGTCATCGTCACCTTCATGCTGACGCGGCTGCTGCCGGGCGATCCGGCGGCCTATTTCGCCGGCCTGGCCGCCAGCCCGCAGGCGATCGCCGAGGTGCGCACCAAGCTCGGCCTCGACAAGACCCTGCCCGAGCAGTTCGTCGCCTATATCGGCGACCTCTTACACGGCAATCTCGGCAACTCGCTCAGCACCGGCCAGCCGGTGGTAGCGGAGATCGCCACCCGCCTGCCGGCCTCGGCCGAGCTCACGCTGTTCGCGCTGATCCTCGCCGTCGCCATCGCCATTCCCTTGGGCGTGCTGGCGGCGGTGAAGCAGGGCACCTGGATCGACCATCTCTGCCGTATCGTGACGACGGCGGGCGTGTCGCTTCCTGTCTTTTTCACCGGTCTGTTGTTCGCCTACGTCTTCTACTACCTGCTGCAATGGGCTCCGGCGCCGACCGGCCGGCTCGACGTGTTCTTGCCGCCGCCCACCGACATCACCGGCTTCTACCTGATCGACTCCCTGCTGACCGGCAATCTCGACACGTTCTGGGGCGCATTGCGCCAGCTCGCGCTGCCCGCCATCTCGATGGCGATCTTCTCGCTGGCGCCGCTTGCCCGCATGACCCGTGGCTCGATGCTGGCGGTGCTCAGCAGCGACTTCATCCGCACCGCGCGGGCCAGCGGACTCAGCACCCGTACCGTCATCTTCACCTATGCGTTCCGCAACGCCGTGCTGCCGGTGATCACCACGCTCGGCATGGTGTTCTCCTTCCTGCTGGGCGCCAACGTGCTGGTCGAGACGGTGTTCGCCTGGCCCGGCATCGGTCTCTATGCCGTGAACGCGCTGATCACCTCGGACTACGCGCCGGTGCAGGGCTTCGTGCTCACCATGGCGGTGCTCTACGTCGCGCTGAACCTCCTGATCGACTTCCTCTACGGGCTGGTCGATCCGCGCGTGCGGCTGGATAGCTAGCGATGGTTCGATCGATCCAGGACTCATCGCTGGGAGCGCGGCACTCCAGTGCCGCTCATGGAGTCTATCCACGCGAAGAAAGACGCGCCATCGGAGTGGCGCGCTCCCAGCAATGATTCCGCTGCTGCGCCATGCCCGCTACGTCCTGTCGGAGAACCCGGTGACGGGGCTAGCCTTCGGCCTGTTCGCGATGTTCCTGCTGTCGGCGATCCTGGGCCCGGCGCTGGCGCCCTACAGCCCGTTGCAGAGCAACGCCGCGATGACGCTGAAGCCGCCGTCGGCCGAGCACTGGTTCGGCACCGACCAGCTCGGCCGCGACATCTTCAGCCGCGTGCTGGTGGCGACACGGCTCGATCTCACCATCGCCTTCGCCTCGGTGATCCTGGCCTTCATGCTGGGCGCCCTCTCGGGCGTGGCGGCAGGCTATTTCGGCGGCTGGACCGACCGTGTCGTCGGCCGCCTTGCCGACACCATCATGGCCTTCCCGCTGTTCGTGCTCGCCATGGGCATCGTGGCGGCGCTCGGCAACGAGGT
>DATHNU010000491.1:0-3202 GCA_035485695.1 Reyranella sp.
TGCGTCACTTCCAGCGGCGAGAAGGCATGGATGTGCATGCCGGGCACCGCCGCCTTGATGGCGCGGCAGATCGCTTCATAGGTCTCGCCGGTATAGTCGGGATGGATGCCGCCCTGCAGGCAGACCTCGGTGGCGCCGCGCTGCCACGCCTCGACCGCGCGCCGCGACACTTCTTCCAGCGCGAGATCGTACGGCGCGCCGCGCAGATCCTCGTGCGTGCGGCCCTTGGAGAAGGCGCAGAAGCGGCAGCGGAAATAACAGATGTTGGTGTAGTTGATGTTGCGATTGACGACGTAGCGCACGACGTCGCCGCTGACCGCCTGGCGCAGCGCATTGGCGGCGCCGGTGACGTGGCGGTAGTCGGCATCGCGCGCCGCGAACAGGCGCATGATCTCGGGATGCTCGAGCCGCTGGCCGGCAGTCGCGCGGTCGACGATGCGCACGATCTCCGGGTCGGCCTCGCGCGCCAGCACCTGCGGCGCGGGCGGCGGCTCGGTATTGCCGGGCGCCCAGTCGTCGTCGCGTGCAAAGCCTTCGGCGTCGCTCATGCGCCGCACTTGCGTGGCGACCTCGGGCGCAAGCCAAGTGTCGGGCGCGCGGGCATAGGCGGGATAGATCGCCAACCGGTTGACCAGCAGCTTGCCCATCTCGGCACTCGCCCGCGCCAACTCGGAGAGGGCAGGCCACGGCGCCTCGGGATTCACATGGTCGGGCGTCACCGGCGAGATGCCGCCCCAATCGTTCAGGCCGGCGCCGATCAGGCGCGGATAGACGCCGGGCGACAGGTTGGGCGGCGCCTGGATGTTCATGTCCGGCCCGAGGATCTGTCGCGCGATGGCGATGGTCCATAGAAGGTCGTCGAGGTCGGGCTCATCGGCGTCGGCGCGCTTGGTGTCGGGCTTGGCGCGGAAATTCTGGACGATGACCTCTTGGATATGGCCGTGCGCTTCGTGCAGGTCGCGGATCGCCTCGAGCGTTTCGATGCGCTCCTCGGGCGTCTCGCCGATACCGATCAGGATGCCGGTGGTGAACGGCACCTTGAGCTCGCCGGCCAGCCGGATCGTCTCCAGGCGCACCGCCGGATGCTTGTCGGGCGAGCCATAATGCACGCCGCCCTTCTCACAGAGCCGCTCGCTCGTCGATTCGAGCATGATGCCCTGGCTGGCGGTGACCTCGCGAAGCGCCGCGATCTCCTCGCGCGTCATGACGCCGGGATTGGCGTGCGGCAGCAGGCCGGTCTCGCGCAGCACCAGGCCGCACATCGCCGTCAGATACTCGATCGTGGTTCCGTAGCCCAGCGCGGCCAGCGCTTCGCGCGCCGCGGCGTAACGCAGCTCGGGCTTGTCGCCCAGGGTGAACAGCGCCTCGGTGCAGCCCGCCCCTTGGCCCGCGCGGGCGATGGCGAGGACCTGATCGGGCGACAGGTAGGCCGGCTGGCCGGCGCGCGGCCGTTCGGCGAAGGTGCAGTAATGGCAGACGTCTCGGCACAGATGGGTCAGCGGAATGAAGACCTTGCGCGAATACGAGATCAGCCGGCCGTGGCCCTGATCGCGCAGCCGCGCCGCGTTCGCCATCAGCTGGGAAAGCTCCGTCATTTCCAGATATCCTCTACGCAATCACGCCAGCCCTGCCGGACGATAGCGACAATCGCCCGCGGCCGCATCGTGTACTATGACCCTCACAACAAAGCTCTTTCCAGAGGGAGATGACACATGAAGTTCGGGTTCAATGCGCCGACCGCCGGGCCGCTGTCGGCGACAGTTCCTCTGACGAAACTGGTCATGGAAGGCGAAGCCATGGGCTTCGACTACGCCACGCTCAGCGACCATGTCGTGATCCCGACCGACATCCAGGCCATATATCCCTACAGCTCGACAGGTGAATTCCCGGCCGGTGCCCGCGCCGAACGGCACGAACAGCTGATCGAAGTGGCCTTCCTGGCCGCCAAGACGACGCGCCTGCGACTCATCACCTCGGTGATGGTCGTGCCGCATCGCCCGGCGGTACTGACAGCCAAGATGCTGGCGACCATCGACGTGCTGTCGGGCGGACGGCTGACCCTGGGCATCGGCGCCGGCTGGCTGAAGGAGGAGTTCGAGGCCATCGAGGCGCCCGATTTCGCAGCGCGCGGCAAGGTCACCGATGAATACATCATGGCCTTCCTCGAGCTCTGGAAGAACGACAAGCCGCGTTTCGCCGGAGAACACGTCCGCTTCGACAACATCCTGTTCGAGCCCAAGCCGGTGCAGAAGCCGCATCCGCCGATCTGGGTGGGCGGCGAGAGCGGGCCGGCGCTGCGCCGCACCGCCAAGCTGGGCGATGCGTGGTATCCGATCGGCACCAACCCCGCCTTCCCGCTCGATTCGCTGGCGCGCTTCAAGGCGAGCGTCGCCCGCCTGCGCAAGATGACCGCGGATGCCGGGCGCAAGCCCGACGCGGTCGAGCTCGCACTGCGCTGCACCGCCTATGGCGAGACCGTGCCGGCCAAGGCGGGCGACGGCGAGCGGCGGCTGTTCGCCGGCAAGCCCGCGGAAATCGCCGCCGACATCAAGGCGCTGCGCGACATGGGCGTCGGCCATCTCGACATCGGCTTCGGCGGCGCCACCGTCGAGGCGGTGCTGGGCGAGATGCAGAAGTTCCGGAAGGACGTGCTGGCGCTGGTTTAGGCTTCATCGGACCGCGGGCCTCCAGGCCCGCCTCATGATTCATGAGCGGGCCTGGAGGCCCGCGGTCCGCTTGAGCAAACCTAAGCCACCTTCTTCACCAACTTCGCCCAACGGTCGAGCTCGGGCAGGATGGCGTCGGCCTTGGCCGATTCGAGGCTGATCACGACCCGCACGACGCCTTCGTCGCGGTCGCGCTTCAGCTGGTCCTCGTCTTCCTTGGCGCTCCAGATCGAGATCGGCACGGTGGCGAGATCGCGGTTGGCTTCCTTCGCCATCTCGCGAAATTTCGGGAACAGGTCGCGCACCTCGGCATAGCCCTTGCGCGAGCGCAGCGGCATCCAGCCGTCGCCGTAGCGCAGCGCGCGGCGCGCGCCATAGGGAAAGGCGCCGCCCACCAGGATCGGCGGATGCGGCTTCTGCGCCGGCTTGGGCCACGCCATCATGGGATCGAACGTCACCATGTCGCCGTGATACTCGGCCTTGGACTTGGTCCAGATCGCCTTCATCGCCTCGATGCGCTCGCGCACCAGCTTGTG
>DATHNU010000492.1:0-3761 GCA_035485695.1 Reyranella sp.
CGCGCGACGCTGACCGGGAGTCTGTAGAGACATCGCGCTTTCCCAGATGCACGTCATTGCTGGGAGCGCGCCGGGAAAACTATTTCTTGCGTGCCTTGCGGGCGGCGTAGCGGGCGTCGCGCGCCGCTTTCTGCTCAGCGAGGCTCGCCGTCTTCTGGCGCGTGACGCGGCCGGCGCGCTCAGCCTCAAGGGCCACCTGCTCGGCCTTGCGGGCATCACGTTCGGCCGCCTCCTTCTCGCGCTCGGCGAGCTTGGCGATCAGGCGATCGGACTCGCGTTCCTGGCGCGCGTAGGCGGCGACGGCGCGCGCCTCCTGACGGGCGGCGAATTCGGGATCCTTGGTCGGGTCTTTCGCCCGTGCTCTGGCGAGCTGGGCCTGCTTGGCCTTGGCGGCCGTCTCCAGACGGTCGGTGAAATTGGCGTCGCGGCTTTTCAATGGTTCGTCCCTATTCCGCGGCCGCTGCTGCGGCCTGTTTCTTGGCGCGTTTGCGATCCTCCGGATTGAGGAAGCGCTTGCGCAGCCGGATCGACTTCGGCGTCACTTCAACGAGCTCGTCGTCCTCAATATAGGCGATCGCCTGCTCGAGCGACATACGGCGCGGCGGCGTCAGCCGCACTGCCTCGTCCTTGCCGGCGGCGCGGATGTTGGTGAGCTGCTTGCCCTTCAGCACGTTGACGTCGAGGTCGTTGCCGCGGCTGTGCTCGCCGATCAGCATGCCCTTGTAGACCGTCGTGCCCGGATCGATGAACATCGGGCCGCGTTCCTCGAGGTTCCACAGCGCGTAGGCCACCGCGGTGCCCTCGTCATTGGCGATCAGCGCGCCGTTGCGCCGGCCGGTGATGGTGCCGCGGTAGGGACCGTATTCGTGGAAGATGCGGTTCATCACGCCGGTACCGCGCGTATCGGTCAGGAATTCGCCGTGGTAGCCGATCAGGCCGCGCGAGGGGGCGTAGAACACCAGGCGGGTCTTGCCGGCGCCCGACGGACGCATGTCCTGCAATTCGCCCTTGCGGACGGAAATCTGCTCGACCACGACGCCGGTGTAGGCATCATCGACGTCGATCACCACTTCCTCGATCGGCTCGAGGCGCTGGCCGGTGACCGAATCATTCTGGAAGAGGACGCGCGGGCGGCCGACGGCGAGCTCGAAGCCCTCGCGGCGCATGGTTTCGATCAGCACGCCCAGCTGCAGCTCGCCGCGGCCGGCGACTTCGTAGGAATCGGCGTTTTCGGTGTCGGACACGCGAATGGCGACATTGCCCTCGCCCTCGCGCATCAGGCGCGCGCGAATCATGCGGGTCGTGACCTTGTCACCTTCCTTGCCGGCCAGCGGCGAGTCGTTGACCGAGAAGGTCATGGCGAGCGTCGGCGGATCGACCGGCTGGGCGGGCAGCGCCCATTCGACGGACTGGTCGCAGATCGTGTCGGCCACGGTCGCGGTCTTGAAGCCCGCCACGGCCACGATGTCGCCGGCCTCGGCGATGTCGAGCGCCACGCGCTCCAGGCCGCGGAAGGCCAGCACCTTGGTGATGCGGGTCTGTTCGATCTCGCTGCCGTCGCGGCTCAGCGACTTCAGGATGGTGTTGGGCTTGATCGAACCGGAGTGGATGCGGCCGGTCAGGATGCGGCCCAGGAACGGATCGGACTCGAGCGTCGTGACCAACATGCGGAACGGCTTGTCGGCTTCGATATGCGGCGGCGGCACATGGCGCAGGATGAGGTCGAACAGCGGCTCCATGTCCTTGTGCTCAGCCTCCAGCGAGGTCGCGGCCCAGCCCTGGCGGGCCGAGGCGAACAGGGTGGGGAAATCGAGCTGCTGATCGTTGGCCTCGAGCGCGGAGAACAGGTCGAAGACCTCGTCGTGCACCTGGTGGGGCCGCGCATCGGAGCGGTCGACCTTGTTGATCAGCACGATCGGCCGCAGCCCCAGGCGCAGCGCCTTGCCGAGCACGAACTTGGTCTGCGGCAGCGGCCCTTCGGCGGCGTCAACCAGCAGCACCACGCCGTCGACCATGGAGAGGATGCGCTCGACCTCGCCGCCGAAATCGGCGTGGCCCGGCGTGTCGACGATGTTGACGCGCGTGCCCTTCCAGACGACCGAGGTCGCCTTGGCGAGGATGGTGATGCCACGCTCGCGCTCGAGGTCGTTCGAATCCATGGCGCGCTCGGCGACCTGCTGATTCTCGCGGAAAGTACCGCTCTGCTTCAGCAGGCAATCAACCAGTGTGGTCTTGCCATGATCGACGTGCGCGATGATCGCGACGTTTCGGATGTCCATATTGTCGTCCGGAGGGGTTGTTGGGCGCGGTATATACGCATGGCCTGTGACATCGGCAAGGCAGGTTGAGGAGGCGTCTTGCCGCTGCCACAGTCCACGCATGCGCAAACGCTCGGTCACCATCGACGGCCACCGCACCTCCGTGTCGCTGGAAGATGCGTTCTGGACCGAGCTTTCGGCGATCGCCGAGGCGCGCGGCCTGTCGCTGAACGCCCTGGTCGGCGAGATCGACCACGCACGCGCCGCCCCCGGCAATCTGTCCAGCACGCTCCGCCTCTATGTTCTGGACGAGCTGAAAAAGCGCACGATCAGTCGAGTTTGAAGCCCTTGCGACGCACGAATGCTCCGAAATCGGCCCGCTCCGGCACCGAATATTGCCGCGCTTTGTCCTCCGACCAGCCATACGTGGCGTTCTGGCCGAATTTATCGACGTAACGCTGGGTCTTGTAGGGCTGCACCGCCTCGCGCCGTACGTCGTAGGCAGCGATCTTGTCCTTGAGCGAGCGCTCGTCGTAGCGGTCGCGGTGGATCGTGATGTCGAGGCCAAGCCGGGGGCTCATCACCCCTTCGAAGGACGGCCAGCCGACGCCTAGGGCGGCTACCGGGAAGACATGCTGCGGCAGGCCGAGAATGTCGGAGACCTGGGCGGCGTGGTTGCGGATGGCGCTGATCGGGCAGCTGCCCAGCCCCGCCCGGTCCGCCGCCGCCACGAAGGTGGCGAGCACGATGCCGGTATCGACCGCGGCGTTGAAGAAGGGGTCGAGATAGTCGTTCACGAACCGCCGGCCGCGCCATTCGAAGAGCAGCCGGTGGCGGCGGTTGTTGCCGCAGAATACCAGGAATACCGGGGCGGCCTTGACCCAGGGATTGTCCGGCAACAGGGCCTCGAGCTTCTCGCGCTGGGCCTTGTCGGACACGATCACGATGTCGGCCTGCTGCAAATCGCTCTTGGAGGGCGCCGACAGCGCCACCGCGCACAGCGTCTCGAGCAGCGCCGGATCGACCGGCTTGTCGAGATAGCGCCGCATGACGCGGCGGTCGGCCATGTCGGCCAGGACATCTACGCCGCGCGGCGCCTCGGAAAGCGCGGGCGCGGAGCCAAACCGTGCCTTGAGCACGGCCAAAAGGCGATCGAGCAAGAGAACTCCTCAGCGGCCGAAGAGGCCCGGAATGTTGGGCAGGGGGATGTTGGGCAAGATGGACTGTGAACCACCGCCCTGCCCGGGCACAAGGTTGCCGATGGTCTGGAGCGTGCTCGCCATGCCCGGCGGATCCTTGGCCGTGCCGCGAGTCACCCTCAACGACGGCGAGGAAAGCGGCCCGCGCGCCGTCACCGTGATGTAGGGCGCCGAGGAATCCTCGCCGATCACGAAGTTGATCGTGGTATCGGTCGTGTCGTTGGTGAGATTGGTGCGGGTGGCGACGTTGGCCGTCGCGCGATCGCCCTGCACGACCAGCGACTTGTCGACGAGCACGCCGCCC
>DATHNU010000493.1:0-3594 GCA_035485695.1 Reyranella sp.
GATCAGCCCATCCGGCCCTTGGCGCACATCGCGGATATAGGGAAGACGGTCGACGAGCAACCGCTCTTCGCTCTTGTAGCGCTCGCCGTCGAGCTCGATGCGGAACAGCGCATAGTTGGAGAGCGCGCCGGTGAACAGCGACCCCTTCCAGCTGGGGAACTTGTCGCCGGTATAGAAGGCGAGACCGCAGGGCGAGATCGACGGTACCCAGCTGTGCAGCGCGTCCTCCATGCCGGGCAGGCTTCGGTTGTCGGTGATCTTGCTGCCGTCATAGTTGACGCCGTAGGTGACCAGCGGCCAGCCGTAGTTGGCACCGGCCTTCAGGATGTTGAGCTCGTCACCGCCCTTGGGCCCGTGCTCGACCTCCCAGACCTTGCCGGTCTCGGGATGCAGCGCCAGCCCCTGCGGGTTGCGGTTGCCCCAGGTGAAGATTTCCGGCCGCGTGCCGGCTTTGCCGACGAAGGGGTTGTCGGGTGGCACCGAGCCGTCATCCTTCAGGCGCACGATCTTGCCGGCGAAATCGCTGAGATCCTGCGCGCGGAGCATCTGGAACCGGTCGCCGATGCTGACATACATCAGGCCGGCGCGGTCGAAGACGATGCGCGAGCCGAGATTGAGCCTGCCTGGGCCGAGGGGCAGGGCCTGGAAGATGACCTGGACATGGCCGAGCCCGTCTTCGCCCAGTTCGGCGCGAGCGACCGTGGTGGCCGCCTCGCTGCCGGTGCCCCCGATATAGGAAAGATAGAGCATGCGATTCTGCGCGAAGCCGGGGTGCAGGCAGACATCGAGCAGGCCGGCCTGGCCACCTGTCCGGACCTGGGGCACGCCCGGCAGCGCGCGCGGCTCCAGCCGCCCGTTGGCGAAGACGCGCAGCCGCCCCGGCCGTTCGGTGATCAGCGTTCTGCCGTCGGGCAGAAAGGCGATGCTCCAGGGCTGCACCAGGTCGCGGCTGAGCGTCACCAGTCGGTACGTGGCTTTGGTGCTTTTGAGCGCCTCCTGGGCGCGGACGACGGCCGGCGCGGCCAGGGCACTGGTTGCAGCCAGCACGAAAAGACGCCTTTGCATTTGCCCCTCCTGACAGCAGGGATGCGCCGGGTGGCGGAGCGGACTGGCGCGCGGGAGGCCGGCCACTATACTCCAAGCCCGCAATCGACCGAATTACGACCCTATTACTTGAGGGGTTTGACCGTTGACCGACCGTTATCTGCGTACCGGCATTTTCCTGGCGCCGTTCCATGCGCTCGATGAGAATCCTACCCTGGCGCTCGAACGCGACATGGAGCTGCTCCAGCACCTCGACCGCCTGAACTACCACGAGGCGTGGATCGGCGAGCATCATTCCGGCGGCTTCGAGATCATCGCCAGTCCCGAGATGTTCATCGCCGCCGCCGCCGAGCGCACCCGCCACATCCGGCTCGGCACCGGCGTCGTCTCGCTGCCCTATCACAATCCCTTCATGCTGGCCTCACGCATGACCCAGCTCGACCACATGACGCGTGGCCGCGCCATGTTCGGAGTCGGCCCCGGCGCGCTGGTCCATGATGCGGCCAAGATCGGCATCAAGGCCGCCGAGCAACGCGACCGTATGAACGAATCGCTGGATGTCATCGTCGAGCTGATGGCGGGCAAGTCGGTGACGCGCAAGACCGACTGGTTCGACCTCACGGCGGCGCAGCTCCAGCTGCAGCCCTACAGCCAGCCCAACATGGAGATGGCGGTCGCCTGTGCGCGTTCGCCGGTCGGCGCGGTCGCCTCGGGCCGGCACGGCATCGGCATGCTGTCGATTGGCGGCACGTCGGACGACGCTCTGAAGGCGCATGCCGCCAACTGGAAGATCTATACCGACCATGCCAGCCAGAACGGCAAGGTGGCCGATCGCTCCAAGTGGCGCATCGTCACCTTCGCCCACGTGGCACCGACGCGCGAGCAGGCCTTTGAGGACGTCAAGTTCGGCCTCGATCGCTTCACCCAGTATTTCACCGACGTGGCCACCTTCCCGATCCTGCCGCCCGGCATCACCGACGCGGCCGAGTTCCTGACCAAGGAAGGCATCGCCTGCATCGGCACGCCTGACGACTGCATCCGGCACTTCGAGCGGCTATGGAAGGGCTCGGACGGCGGCTTCGGCGCGGTCCTGCTGCTGGCCAACAACTGGGCCGACTGGCCGGCGACGCAGCGTTCCTATGAGCTGATGGCGCGTTACGTCCATCCGCACTTCCAGCGCCAATCGAACATGCCGCGGCAACAGAGCTACGATATCGCCACGTCCAACCGCGGCATCTATTCGGTGCAGTCGCAGGCGGCGGTGGCGACCGAGATCGAGAAGTACCAGGCGGCGCAGTCCAAGCGCGCCGCCGAGTAGAGCAAGAACGTTAGAGCAAGACCCAAGGGGAGCCTTAGATGTCAAAATCGATCCTGATGCATGAAAATGGCGGACCGGAGAAGATGCAGATTCATGACGTCGAGGTCGGCGCGCCCGGCCCCGGCCAGGTGAAGATCCGGCACACCGCGATCGGTCTCAACTTCATCGACGTCTATACCCGCTCCGGCCTCTACAAGACGCCGCTGCCCAACGCCGTCGGGCGCGAGGCGGCCGGCGTGATCATCGAGGTCGGGCCGAAGGTGAAGGGCTTCAAGAAGGGCGACCGGGTCGCCTATTGCGGCGTGCTGGGCGCCTACTGCCAGGAGCGCCTCATGGGCGTCGACCAGCTCGTGCATGTGCCCAAGGGCGTGACCGACGAACAGGCCGCCGCCATCATGCTGAAGGGCATGACGACGGAGTATCTCGTCGATCAATGCGCCAAGGCATGGCTCAAGAAGGGCGATATCGTGCTGTTCCATGCCGCGGCCGGCGGCGTCGGCCTGCTGTTCGGCCAGTGGGCCAAGGCGCGCGGCTACAAGGCGATCGGCACGGTGTCCTCGCCGGAGAAGGCGGCGCTTGCCAAGAAGAACGGGTACAAGTGGGTGATCGACTACACCAAGGAGAACGTAGCCGAGAAGGTGAAGGCGATCACCAAGGGCAAGGGCGTGCCGGTGGTGTTCGACGGCGTCGGCAAGGACACCTGGGAGGCTTCGCTCGACAGTCTGCAGCCGCGCGGCCTTCTGGCCTCGTTCGGCAACGCGTCCGGTCCGGTCGCGCCGGTGCCGCCGGGCGTGCTGAATACCAAGGGCTCGCTCTATCTGACGCGGCCCAGCCTCGGCGCCTACACCGCCACCCGCAAGGATCTCGAGGCCAGCGCCAAGTCGCTGTTCAAGATGGTCAAGAGCGGCAAGGTGAAGATCGCCATCGACCAGCGCTATCCGCTGGCCGAGGCGGGTCAGGCCCACATCGACCTCGAAGGGCGCAAGACGACAGGGCAGACCGTCATCGTCCCCTGATCCGGCCGAAGGCGTTCAGCGTTCGATGATGATCGTCGGCCTGACCGGCTCCATCGGCATGGGCAAGTCGACCGCGGCCAGGATGCTGCGGCAGATGGGGGTGCCGGTCTACGACGCCGACGCCGCCGTCCATGCGGTGCAGGCGCCGGGCGGGCCGGCGCTGGCGCCGATCGAGGCGGCCTTTCCGGGCGTGGTGAAGAACGGCGTCCTCGACCG
>DATHNU010000494.1:0-3961 GCA_035485695.1 Reyranella sp.
TGGCAAGATCGGCGGCGACCTGGCGGAGAGCTTCGAGATCTCGCCGGACGGCCTCACCTATACCTTCAAGCTGCGCCCCAACATCGTGTGGCACGATGGCCATGCGTTCTCCGCCGAGGACGTGAAGTTTTCGCTGGAGCAGATCAATTCCAAGCTGCATCCCTATCACGGCGCCATGAACGCCATCGCCGCGTTCGAGGCGTCGGATGCCAACACCTTCGTGCTGCGGCTGAAGCATCCGCAGGCATCGCTGATCAGCACACTGGGCAATTTTTCCGGCTGCATCCTGCCCAGGCACATCTGGGAAGGAAAGGATCCCGTGCGCGATCCGCACAACAAGCAGCCGATCGGCACCGGCCCGTTCAAGTTCGTGGAATACGTGGCGGGCGACCATATCCTCTACAAACGGAACGACAAATACTTCCTGCCCGGCAGCACGGGCTTCGACGAGCTGATGTTCCGCATCATGCCCGATCCCGGCTCGCGGATTGCGGCGCTGCAGAACGGCGAAGTCGATATGATCTACAGCAGCGCGATTCCGGCCACCGAAGTGGCGCGGGTTTCCAAGTTCCGCGGCATCACGCTCAAATTCACCAAGGTCCAGACGGCGGGCTACCAGGCCTATATCAACATGCGCAATCCTCCATTCAGCGACCGCAGGGTGCGCCAGGCGCTGGCCCATGCGATCGACCGCGGCTTCATCCGCAGCACGGTGTTCCCCGGCCTGTCGGAGAACATGATCGGCCCGGTGCCGCCGACCTCGCCGTTGCACAACAAGGCGCTGGTCGACTACGCGCTCGATCCGGCCAAGGCGAACGCGCTGCTCGATGAGGCGGGGTTCCCGCGCAAGGCCGACGGCACCCGCTTCGAGCTGCGCTACGTCTACGGTGCCAACGACCTGCCGGCGGCCAAGATTGGCGATATCATGTCGCGCAACCTGGCCGGCGTCGGAATCAAGGTGATCCCCCGGCCGCTCGATCGCGGCGCGTGGATCCAGGTGGCGTTCACCAACAACGAATTCGACATGACGTCGGCGTCGTTCTCGCTGGGCCCCGATCCCGACGTCGGCATCGAGCGCTTCTACAACTCGAACAACATCTTCAACATCGTGGGCGTCAACAACAGCAAGTACATCAACCCGGAAGTCGACAAATTGTTCGACGAGCAAAGGGTCCAGACCGACTTCGCCAAGCGCAAGGCGATCTACGATCGCATCCAGGAGATCGTCTGGAACGATATTCCGGTGTTTCCCTATTGCACCTACACCCTGCCCGGGGCGTTCAACGGTGACGTTGTGAGCGGGATCTTCGATGGTGAAGCGAGCAACCGCGAGGACTTTGCGTTCGCCAAGCCGGTCAAGGGTTAGGGCGAAATTTGATATTTTCCTCCCCTGCGCGGACTCCGCGCAGGTCGGCATTTTGGCCGCTCCGCGGCCAAAAGCGCCCAGGTGCCCGCTGACGCGCCTGTGAAGGCGCTGAAGCGGGCGGAGGGGTCCTGAGCAGCAGCACTGGTGCTCCTGACCCCTCCGGCCCTTCGGGCCATCTCCCCTTGGCGGAAACCGCCAAGGGGAGGAAGGCGCTATCCAGCAAGATGGCAGGCGACGGCGTGGTCGGCTGAGCGCGGCAGGAGCACCGGCTCCTGTTCGGCGCAGAGCGGGAACCGGGCCAAGGGGCAGCGCGCGGCGAACGGGCAGCCGCCCTTGGTGGCCTGGGGATTGGTCACCTCGGTGCCCTGCGCCAGGCGCCGCCGCTCGGCCTCTGCCTTGGGATCAGGCACCGGCACGGAGCGCAGCAGCAACTGCGTATAGGGATGCAGCGGACGCGCGTAGAGCGCCTCGGCCGGTGCCGTTTCGACCAGCTTGCCGCGATACATCACCGCCACGCGGTCCGACACATGGCGAATCACGGCGAGATCGTGGGCGATGAACAGGTAGGTCAACCCGAACTCCGCCTTCAGGTCCTGCAACAGGTTGATGATCTGCGCCTGGATCGAGACGTCGAGGGCTGAGACCGGCTCGTCGGCGACGATGAAATTCGGACGGACGATGAGCGCGCGGGCGATGCCGATGCGCTGGCGCTGGCCGCCGGAGAATTCGCGCGGATACCGGGTCATGGCACTGGCGCTGAGGCCGCAGGCATCGAGCGCTTCGCGCACCCGGCGATCGGCGTCGCTGCCGCGCGCAATGCCGAAGTTGCGCAACGGCTCGGCCAGCGCGTCCTCGACCGTCATCTTCGGGTTCAACGACGAATAGGGATCCTGGAACACCATCTGCGCGTGCCGCCACAGCGCCTTGCGGGCCTTGCCGCGAAGCCCGGCCACCGGCTGCCCGGCGATGACGCTCTGCCCGGAGGTCGCCGGCAACAGGCCGACGACGACGCGGCCCAGGGTGGACTTGCCCGAGCCCGATTCGCCCACCAGCCCCAGCGTCTCGCCGGCCAGGATGTCGAAGCTCACATCGTCGACCGCCTTGTTGACCTCGCGCCGCATCGTGAGGCCGCTGGCCAGCGGGAAGTGCTTGCGCAGGGAGGTGACGCGAATCAGCGGGGCGGCTTCCGTCGTCATAGGGTCGCGGCTACGGTCTTATCCATGCACACCCAGCAGCGCGCGGCGTGGAATGGGCCCGTCTGTTCCAACGGCGGTTCCTCTTCGCCGCAGCGTTGCTCCGCCCGGGGACATCGCGGGTGGAACTTGCAGCCGGCGAGCGGCGCCGCCGGATCGGGCGGTTGTCCTTTGATGGCGGTTAGGCGGCCGCTGGCGCGGTCGATGCGTGGCACCGACTTCAGCAGCGACCAGGTGTAAGGGTGCTGCGGCGCCGACAGGACCTGGTCGGTAGGCCCGTCCTCCACCACCCGCCCGGCATACATCACGATCAGCCGCCGGCACAGGCTCGCCACCACCGCGATGTTGTGGGTGATCAGCAGGATGGCGGTGCCGGATTGTTCGTTGAGATCGCGCATCAGCTGCAGGATCTGATCCTGCACCGTGACGTCGAGTGCCGTGGTCGGCTCGTCGGCGATCAGCAGCGCCGGCCCATTGGCCACCGCCATGGCGGTCAGCGCCCGCTGGCGCATGCCGCCGGAGAACTCATGCGGATAGGCGCGCGCCCGGGCTTTCGGGTCGGCGATGCCGACCCGCGCCAAGAGGCCTGCCACCCGCTCGGCGAGGCCGGCCCGGCCGGTGCGGCCGTGGATCGCGATAGCCTCGGCGATCTGGTCGCCGATCCGCAGTACCGGGTTGAACGACGTCATCGGATCCTGGAACACCATCGACACCAGCGCGCCGCGCATCTCGCGGATCTCGTTGGGAGACATCTCCAGAATCTCGTCGCCGCGAAACCGGATGCTGCCCTGAACTTCGGCCGTCCTGGGCAACAGGCGCAGCACCGAGCGCGCCGTCATCGACTTGCCGGAGCCCGACTCGCCCACTATGCCCACGATCTCGCCCGGCATGACGTCGAAGCCGACGCCGTCGACCACGGTCACCGGCGGCGCGGCGCGGCGCGGAAAGGCGACGCGAAGATCGCGGATCGACAGGACGGGCTCGCTCATCGCCGCCCCGCGCCGCCGGCGCGGCTGCCGCCCAGCCCGTCGCCCATCAGGTTGAGACCCAGGATGGTCATGGCGAGCGCGATGCCGGGGAAGGTCGTGAGCCACCAGGCCTGTTGCAGGAACAACTGGCCCTGCTGCAGCAGGAGGCCCCAGCTCGGATGCGCGGGATCGCCGAGGCCGAGAAAGCTCAGGAAGGATTCGGCCATGATTGCCGAGGCGACCTGCAGGGCGGCACTGACCAGCAGGAACGACAGCACGTTGGGCGTCACGTGGCGCGCCAGCACGCGCACGCAGGAGGCGCCGGACATCTCGGCGGCGGCGATGAACTCCTCGTGCCGGATCACCTGCACCCGGCCGCGGATCACGCGGGCCGTAGCCGGCCAGCTCAGGAGGCCGATCACCAGGATCTCGTT
>DATHNU010000495.1:0-3307 GCA_035485695.1 Reyranella sp.
ATACTGCCGCCCCGGATGACGATATCGTGCATGCTCTATCCCGCTCCCGCTGACATGGGATCACGAGCTTTCCACACATCGATGGGCACTGGAAGGCGGACCTTCCGCGCAGCAGGCGGGCCGCCCCAATCCGTGAGGGTCGCGAGCATTGCCTCCCCTGACGTTCCGGCCGCAAATAGGCTCTACTTCCGGTTCCTGAGGAAAAGACTGCCAAGGAGGCGCCCGTGGCCACAGCCGTTCTCATCGTTCGGGCCAGGCTGAACAACCTGGCCGATCGGCCGAAATTCGATACCTGGTACCGGGTAGAACATTTTCCGAGCGGCGTCAGGGAATACAAGGCTCAAAGGGGATGGCGCTGCTGGAGCAGGACCAACCCTCTTGTTCACCTCGCCCTCTACGAGTTCCGCAGTGTCGAAGAGGCCGAGAGCATCTTGGACTCCGCAGCGCTCGCCGCACAAATCGCCGAGTTCGATCGTGTCTGGGGAACGGGCGTCGAGCGCACGCGCGAAATCGTCGAGGTGGTCGAGGAACTTTCCCCGCCCTTGGACAGGTAGCCCCATGTCCACACCCGACCTCGACGGCCGCATCGCGCTCGTCACCGGCGCCGCCGGCGGCATCGGCCAGCCGCTGGCGCGCGCCTTTGTCGGCGCCGGCATGCGCGTGGCGCTTTGCGACAGCTCCGAGGACAGCGTCCTTCGCCTGCGGGACGAACTCGGCGCCGATCGGACCATCGCGCTGCCCATGGACGTGTCGGACCCTGCTGCCTGCCGCGACAGCGTCGCCCGCACGATCGCCGGTTTCGGCCGCCTCGATGTGCTGGTCAATAATGCCGCGGTGGGGATGTCCACGGTGCGCACCGACCACATGCGCCGCGTTGTGCAGATCGAGGATATCTCGCCGGAACTCTGGGCCCGCTTCGTGGCGGTCAACCTCAGCGGCCCGTTCTACATGACCCACGCCGCCGTGCCGGGCATGCGCGCCCAGAAATTCGGGCGGATCATCAACGTTACCACCAGCTATTTCACGATGCTCAATCCCGGCTTCTCGCCCTACGGCCCGGCCAAGTCCGGCCTGGAAGCCTGGAGCACCAGCCTGGCCGGAGAACTGAGGGGCTCGGGCATCACCGTCAATGTCGTGGTGCCCGGCGGGCCCACCGACACACCGATGGTGCCCGACGACGGATCCATGGAACGCAGCCAGCTGATCCGCCCGGAAAAGATGGCGCCCCCGATGCTGCACCTCGCGTCCGATGCCGGCGGCGGCGTCACCGGCATGCGCTTCGTCGCCGCGAAGTGGGAGTCCTCTCTTGCCGTCGCCGATGCCATCGCCGCTTCGGGGGCGCCTGCCGGCTGGCCCGACCTTGCGAGAAGCCCGGTCTGGCCGGGCGGCGGTCCGAAGCGCTGAGGAGCGCGTGACGGAATACAGGTCCCTCGGCTGGCCGCTCGGCTTCCCTGATTCGTGCCCCGAATCCGTGTGCCACACAAACGTTTCAGTGGTCCGCGAAGACGGAGAACACCGCCATCGCAAGCCGGCATGAGCTCAAACCGGTTCTGATCTCAGGTACGGCCAGCCCTCGCCACGTCAAAGCGATACACGCGGGCGGTGTTGCCGCCGGCGATCTTGGCCTGTTCATCGTCCGGCACCCCGGCCAGGATGTCCGCCAGGATCTTCCGCGACTGGGGAAACGTCGATTCGCTGTGCGGATAGTCGGAGCCCCACATCATGTTGTCGACGCCGATGACGTCTCGCAGGCGAACGCCGACGGCGTCCTCCTGGAAGCTCAGCATGACGTTGCGGTGAAAGAAGTCGCTCGGGACCATGCCGTCCTTGAACCGGTAGATCGCCTCGCCGTGGCGCTCGCGATACGTATAGTCCATGGTGGAGAGAACGTGCGGCACCCACGCCAGCTCGAATTCCACGATGGCTAGGGTGAGCCGGGGATGACGCTCGAAGACGCCGGAGAAGATCAGGTCGCACATCGACAGCGCCGGATAGAACGCCTTGGTCGCGCGGCTGCTGGCGTCACGCAGCGTGAGCTCGCCGGCCCCGCGGATCTTGCCCTGCCGTCGCGTGGCCGTATGCAGGCTGAGCGGCAGGTCGAGCGCCGCGGCGGCGGCCCAGAACGGCTCGTACTCGGACTGATCGTAGCGCCGGTGCTCGAGGGGATACTCGGTGATCATGGCGCCGGCCAGGCCGAGGCGGGCGGCGCGCTCCAGCTCCCTGGTCCCCTCCTGAACGTCGTCCAGGTTGATCATCGCGACGCCCTTGAGGCGGACGGGATCGGTGCGGCAGAACTCGGCAATCCAGTCGTTGTAGGCGCGGAAGATGGCGGACATCAGCCCTGTGTCCGCCACCCTGAAGTAGAAGAGCCCTTGCGAGGGATAAAGGACTTCACCGGCCACCCCATCGAGTTCCATGTCCTTGAGATGCTGCTCGGGGTCGTACCCGCCGCGCTCCACGTCCTCAAGGCGCCCCTGGCCGGAGATGGTCTCGGGCGCCTCGAACCGCGCGCCGGCGTTCGAGATGAGGCCGATCCCGGAGAGGATCTGATCCGCCTCGACCACGATCTGGTCGGCGCCATCGATCCGTTGCAGCCGCGGCGCCCGATCCCGGAACGCCGCATCGATGCGCGTCTGCCACAGATCGGGTGGCTCGAACACGTGGGAATCGGACGAAAGAATCAGAGGCAGCACCGGCATCTCCTTTCTCACTTGATCGAGGCCAGCACCTTTTGGCAACCGGCCCATCGCCGAAGCAATTGCGGCAAGGTACACCTCACCGACGGCGCGCGCGATCAGCCGGTGACACTGCACAGGGCATGGCCTGCCGGCTGACGACGTGATCGAGCCAGCTGGGCCGCAAGGCAAGGACGAGAAGGAGCGGGTGATGGAATACAGGCCACTCGGAAAAACCGGCCTCATGGCAAGCGTCGCCGGGCTTGGCTGCGGCGGCAACAGCCGCTTGGGCCTGGGTCGCGGCGCCAGCTTCGACGACTGCGTGGCGGTGGTGCGTACGGCCGTCGATCTGGGCGTCAACTTCCTCGACACCGCCGAGGCCTATGGAACCGAGGAGATCGTCGGCGCCGCCGCCCGGTCTTATGACCGGGACAGGCTGGTGATCTCGACCAAGGCCATCTTCAACACAGGCGATAGCGGCGAAACGGTGACTCGCCGGGTGGAGGCGGCGCTGCGGCGGCTGGGCCTCGATTACGTGGACATCTTCCATTTCCACGCCGTCGCTCCAGCGGCCTACGACCATCATCGCAACGTCCTGGCACCCGCTCTCGTGAAGCTCAAGGAGCAGGGCA
>DATHNU010000496.1:0-3420 GCA_035485695.1 Reyranella sp.
GCGAGCCGCACGTCAACGTGATGCGGCTCAACATGGCTCTCGACGCTTTGCGGTCACAGTGACATCGTGAGCTCCGATGGCCGGAGCTCCCGCTGACACGCGCCCTTCGCCCGACGCGCTCCTCGAGGCGGCGGAAAAGGAGAGGCGCGGCAAGCACAAGATCTTCCTCGGTGCCGCGCCCGGCGTCGGCAAGACCTACGAGATGCTGTCGGCCGCCCGCCGCCGCAAGGCCGACGGGATCGACGTCGTGGTCGGCGTGGCGGAGACACACGGCCGCGCCGAGACCGAGGCGCAGCTCGCCGGGCTGGAGCTCGTGCCGCGCCGGCTGGTCGAATACAAGGGCCGCACGCTCGAGGAGATGGATCTCGACGCCGTCCTGAAGCGGCGGCCGGCGCTGGTGCTGGTCGACGAGCTCGCCCACACCAACGCCCCGGGCAGCCGGCATCCCAAGCGCTATCTCGACGTCGAGGAGCTGCTGGCGGCCGGCATCGACGTCTACTCGACCCTGAACGTCCAGCACATCGAGAGCCTGAACGACGTGGTGGCGCGCATCACCCGCATCCGCGTGCGCGAGACCGTGCCCGACCGCATCGTCGACGCCGCCGACGAGGTCGAGCTGGTCGACCTCACGCCGGCCGACCTGATGGCGCGGCTGCGCGAAGGCAAGGTCTATGTCCGCGAGCAGGCGCAGCGCGCGCTGCGCCACTATTTCTCGCCCGGCAACCTCACGGCGCTGCGCGAGCTGGCGCTGCGGCGCACCGCCGAGCGGGTCGACGACCAGATGCTGAGCTACATGCGCGAGCACGCCATCACCGGCCCGTGGGCGGCCGGCGAGAGGGTGGTCGTCTGCCTCGATCCCAGCCCCGCCGCCGCCACGGCCGTGCGCGCCGCCAAGCGCACCGCCGACGGGCTCGAGGCCGAGCTGATCGCGCTCTATGTCGAGACCGACCGCCACGCCACCCTGTCGGAAGGCGAGCACACCCACCTTGCCGAGACCATGCGGCTGGCCGCCCAGCTCGGCGCCGAGGTCGTGACGGTGCCGGGCCGGTCGGTGGTCGAGGAGATCCTGGCCTTCGCGCGTTCGCGCAACGCCACGCGGGTCGTGGTCGGCAAGTCGCGGCGCTCGCGCTGGTTCGAACTGCGCCACGGCTCGGTGGTCGACGAGCTGGTGCGCAGCGGCTCAGGCCTGGCGATCGAGGTGGCGCCGTCGGGCGACGCGCCGGCGCCGGCCGGCCCGACGGACTGGCTGTTGAACGTGCCGCGCACGCCAGGCCCCTACCTCGAGGGTGCGCTGACCACGGCGGTCGCCACGGCGCTCGGCAAGGGCATCGATGCCAGCATCACGGTGCCCAACGTTTCGCTCGTCTTCGTGGTGCCGGTGCTGGTGTCGGCGGCGCGCCATGGTCTCGTGCCCTCGCTCTGGGTGGCCGGGCTGAGCGTGCTCGCCTTCAACTTTTTCTTCCTGCCGCCGCTCTATGAATTCACCATCGCCGATCCCGCTAACGCCGTGGCGCTGGTCCTCTTCATGTTCGTCGCGGTCGCCGCCAGCGCGCTCGCCGCGCGCACGCGCTCGCAGACCGAGGCGGCGCGGCGCGAGGCCCGTACGACCGCCGAGCTCTACGCCTTCAGCCGCAAGATCGCGGGCGTCATCGAGCTCTACGATCTGCTGTGGATCGTGGTTACCCATCTTGCCCGGCTGCTGAATGCCGAGGTCGTGATGTTGATGCCGGAGAAGGATGCCGGGGACGGCAAGCTCGCGCCGCGGGCCGCCTTTCCGCCTGATAGCGAGTTCAGCGACGCCGACCTCGCCGCGGCCCGTTGGTCGTGGGATGCCGACCATCCGACGGGTCGTGGCACCGACACCTTGCCCGGCGGACGCTGGCTGTTCGTGCCGATCAGCACCAGCCGCGCAGGCGTTGGCGTGATCGGCGTGCTGCCACTGAAGGCGGGCCACGAGCTCAGCGCCTCGGAGCGTCGGCTGCTCGAGGCCGTCGGCAACCAGGCCGCCATCGCCATCGAGCGGCTGACCCTGGCCGAGGATATCGACCAGGCCCGCCTGGGCGCCGAGCGCGAGCGGCTGCGCTCGGCCATGCTGACCTCGGTGTCGCACGATCTGCGCACGCCGCTCGCCTCCATCATCGGCGCGCTTTCGAGCCTCAGGAGCTATCGCGACCGTTACGACCAGCAGACGCGCGACGAGCTTCTCGGCACGGCGCTGAGCGAGGCCCTGCGGCTCGACCGCTTTGTCGGCAACCTTCTCGACATGACCCGGCTCGACGCCGGCGCCATCGTGCCCAAGCGCGAGGCCGTCGAAGTCGGCGACCTCGTCTCCACGGCGCTGCGGCGCGCCGCACCGCTCCTGAAGGATCACGTCGTCACCTCGTCGATCGAGGCCGGTCTGCCCTCACTGTCGCTGGATTTCGTGCTCGCCGAGCAGGTCTTGTTCAATATCCTGGACAATGCCGGGAAATATTCGTCGCCGGGTGGCCAGATCGAGATCGCGGCCCGGCGCGTCGGCGGCCACATCGAGATTGTGGTGCGCGACGAAGGGCCCGGCATTCCGGCGGTGGCGCTCGCCCGGATTTTCGATAAGTTCTATCGCGCCGACGATGGCGACCGTCGCCGCGCCGGCACCGGCCTGGGGCTCGCTATTGCCAAAGGCTTCATCGAGGCGCATGGCGGCACGATCGCCGCGCGCAACCGGCCAATCAGCAGCGAAACGGGCCGCAGCGGTGCGGAGTTTATCGTGAGCTTTCCGATTTCCTGACAGAATGTGCCGCAAATGACAGGCGACGCCGCCACCATCCTGATCGTCGAGGACGAGCCGCCGATCCGCCGGCTGCTGCGCGCGACCTTGGGCGCGCACGATCATCGCACGATCGAGGCGGCGACCGGCGCGGAGGCTTTGGCGGCAATGCGCCATCACCGGCCCGATCTGGTGCTGCTCGATCTCGGCCTGCCCGACATCGACGGCCAGGCGCTGATCGGCCGCATCCGCGAGCTCTCGCCGGTGCCGATCGTCGTGCTGTCGAGCCGCGGCGACGAGGCGGCCAAGGTCGCAGCCCTCGATGCCGGCGCCGACGACTACGTCACCAAGCCGTTCGGCGCCGACGAGCTGATGGCCCGCCTGCGCGCCGCCTTGCGCCATCGCCTGGCGCAACAGGGCGCCGAGCGGACTTTTGCCAGCGGCGACCTCAGCGTCGACCTGGTGCGGCGGCTGGTGCGCCGGGGGCCCGAGGATGTGAGGCTCTCGCCCAAGGAGTACGACATCCTGGAGCAGCTCGTGATCCATGCCGGCAAGGTGCTGACCCACAAGCACCTGCTGCGCGAGGTGTGGCGCGACGAATCGGTCGACCCGCAATATCTGCGCGTCTACGTGCGCCAGCTCCGCCAGAAGATCGAGATGGATCCATCCTCGCC
>DATHNU010000497.1:0-8879 GCA_035485695.1 Reyranella sp.
TCATGCCCTTGAAGCCGGCGAAGGTCCAGATCAGCCAGAACGGCACGATCAGCGAGAAGAACGGCAGCTGGCGGCCGACCATGGCGCCCAGCAGGAAGGGATCGAGGCCGGTCACCGAGGCGAGGCCCTGGATCGGCGTGCCGAGCGCGCCGTAGGCGACCGGCGCGGTGTTGGCGATCAGCGAGAGGCCAGCGGCGGCGAGCGGCGAGAAGCCCAGCCCCATCAGCATGGCGCCGGTCACGGCGACCGGCGTGCCAAAGCCCGAAGCGCCCTCGAAAAAGGCGCCGAAGCAGAAGGCAATCAGCAGGAGCTGGATGCGCCGGTCGGGCGAGACGCCGCCGACCGTGCGCTGCAGCAGCTCGAAACTGCCGTTCTCCACGCAGAGGCGGTAGAGAAAAAGGACATTGAGCACGATCCAGCCGATCGGAAAGAAGCCGGTCACCAGCCCGAGCACCGAGGCTCGCAGCGCGAGGCCCGTCGGCATGGTGAAGCCCCAGATCGCGATGACGATGGCGGCGCCCAAGGCGACGATGGCGGCGATATGCGCCTTCACTTTGCCCGACGCGATCAGCGCCAGCAGCACCACGACGGGAATCGCCGCGACCAGGGTCGACAGCAATTCGTTGGCGAGCGGGTCGTAGACCTGATTCCACATGGCTTGCCTCCCCCGGACTTTCGTTGCCGTAATTGGGCGCCCGCAGGCGGAAGCCGGCAATTGAAATTCGCGTGTTCAGTGCAGGTTCGCTGTGTACAACCGAGTCGGTTGCAGCCCTTCAGCAATAAAGCCTTGGCGGCTTGCCCCGCGCGTCGGCGGGTTCGTCGACTGGAATGGCGGTTACTGCACCGTAAGCAGATAGCGCATCAGCGCGCCGCGCTTGTCGGCCGGCACCTTCTGCGGCGCGTCGTTGAACTTCAGCGCGAGGTCGCAGGCCGCCTCGTTGGGCAGCCGGGCAAGGCGCGAGAGCCTGTCGAAGTCGGCGGGCTGGAAGCCGGCTTCGGCCAGGAGCGTGCGCGCCTCGGCGTCGCTGGCGACGGCAGGAGCGGGCGTACCGGCGGCTTTTGCGGCGCGTCCGCTGCGATAGGCCTTCTCGAGCGCGGCCAGCAGGTCGCTCATCAGTTTCTGGCCCGTCGCGTCGAGCTTGTCGCTGCGCTGGAAGCCGGTGACGGCGAACTCCTTGCAGACGACGAGGTCGGTGTCCTTGAGAGCCTTCAGCAGGGTGGCGCGCGCATCGATCGCCGCGGCGGCGCTTGCCTCGTCGCTCGCCTTGAGCGCCGGCACGATGTAAGCGACGCGCAGCTCGCTCATGAGCTTGAGCGGCCGCGACGGCCCTTGCGTCGTGGGCTGGCGGATCTCCTCGCGCAAGGCCTCGCGCAGGCGATCTTGCGCGCCCGGCACGTCGTCGAGCACCACGCCGACCATCGGCAGCGCGTGCGCGCTCGCCATGGCCGCGTCGACGACCGACATGTCCTCGCCGCTGTCGCGCATCGCCTTCAGGCCGTAGATCGCTCCCGCGGCGACGAGCCCGGCCACGACCAGGCTGATGGCGGCGGCCTGCAGACGCTGCGTTTGCGCGGCGCGGCGGGTGCCGAAGAAGACCGCGACGGCCACCGCCACGGCGATGCCGATGATGACGCCGAGATTTTCCACGAGACGCTCCAGGTTGGCGCCTAGATTATCACGGGCGCAATGACGTGCTTGATCGTTACTCGAAGCACCTTGAGGCGAGGATGACGCAGGAATTGGAAGGGACGCGACGATTGCAGTCGTCCCAGGCAGCTTGCCGGACCGCTTCCAGCGTCGCGCCTGCAGCATACCCTGAGGCGTTGCCCGGATCGCTGCGGGCGTAGGCGACGCAGCGCGCCAAGGCGGCGAGCCGGATGGCGCAGTCGCCGACGCATTCGCCGAGCGACGTCTGTTCGGCGGCCTCCCGCGTCGCCATGCCGACGGCATAGCCGAAGTTCCGCCGGCCGTCGGTCGCCACGGCGACCCAGGTTTGCTGCGCTTGGGCCGCGGGGGCGAGCGTAATGGCGAGGATCGCTGCGAGGGCGAGATGGCGCATGACTACTTCGGCGTATGCTTGGCGAGGAAGGCGTGCACGCGCTTGATCGACTCCTGCAGGAATGTCGGCCCCTTCCAGTCCTTCTGGACCTCGATGTTGGGCGCCAGGGCCGCGATCTCCTCGCTGGTGTGAGCCGGATGCGGCTTGTCTGTGCCAGGCTGCAGGAAGAGCGGCGTGTGGCAGGCCTTCACGAAGTCGCGCGTGACGGAGAAAACGAAGTCGGGGCCGAACATGTTCCGGCCAAAGGAGTCGATGGCCGATTGCGGGATCGACGGATCGCGGGCGCGCACGGTCTCGCCGTAGCCCTTGATGGCGGCGTCCCAGCTGTCGCGGTTTTCCCACAGGCCGATCGGATTCTGCAGCACCGCTGACGAAACCCTGTCCAGCGCCTGCTCGATCGCCTCGAAGCAGTAGCTGCCGCCGATGCAGCCTCCCAAGACATGGAACTTCTTGAAGCCAAGGTGGTCCATCAACGCCAGGTGGTCGGCGGCGAAGGTGTGCCAGCCATGGTCGGGCTTGACGTCGGCCACCGACTTGCCGGCATTGCGCTGGTCCATGGCGATGACCGTGTACTTGTCGGCGAGCGCCGTGCGCGGGTCCATCCAGGGAAAGCCGTTGGGATAGTTGGGCGACACACCGCCCCACATCTCGACGCGGGAGGTCAGCCCGCCCGGTGCGTAGAGCAGGATGGGAAAGCCTGCCCCATGGACCTCGTAGTAGATCTCGGCATCGGGACGCTTCAGCATGGGCATCGCAAGAACTCCTTGATCTTGTCTCGTCACTGCGGCGGCTTATAGCCTATCGAATCCAGGATCGACTTCCAGCGGGTGAAATCCCGCGCCATGAGCTGGCTGAGCCCAGCCGGCGTCGAGGTCTCGACGTCGAGCCCGAACTCGGTGAGCTTGCGATCGACCTCCGGCATCTTGAGCACGGCGCGCAGCTCGTCGCCCCAGGCGTCGATCAATGCCGGCGGCGTCCTGGGCGGGGCCAGGAAGACGTACCAGCCCAGGATATTGAGCGAGGGGTAGCCGAGCTCGGTGCCGGTTGGGATGTCGGGCGCCGCCGTCGTGCGCCTGGCGCCCGAGGTGAACAGGACCCTGACCTTGCCGGCGCGATGGTGCTCGAGGAAGTCCGTGATGCCGCCGCAGCCCGCCGCGATATGGCCGCCCTGCAGGTCGGCGACGAGCGGCGCCGCGCCGCGATAGGGCACCGGCTCGAGCGGGATGCCGATTGCCTGTCCGGTCATGACGCCGAAGAAATGCGTGAAGGAGCCCATCGCCGTCGTGCCGAAGCTGGCGCGTGTCGGGTTTTTCTTCAGCCACTCGACGTAGTCCTTGAGCGTGTCGACGCCGATGGTGGGCGAAACGCAGAAGGCGGTCTGCACCGTGCCCGCCAGCGTGACCGGCATCAGGTCGGTCTGCGGGTCGAAAGGGATCGACGGCATGGTGAGTTTCTGCACCACCGTCGCCGAAGGCATGTAGCAGACGGTGGTGCCGTCGGGCTGGCTGTTCTTCAGGGCTTCGCCCGCCAGCGTGCCCGAGGCTCCGGTCTTGTTGTCGATGATGACATTGCGTCCGGTGCGCTGCTTCAGGGCTTCGGCGATGAAGCGCGCCATCACGTCCGAGCCGCCGCCGGCCGGAAAGCCGACTAGGATCTTCAGCGTCTTGTCGGGCAGCGCCGTGTCGGCGCGGCCGGCGGCGGGCGCGGCGAGCGCCGCACCGCCGAGCGCGAGCGTCGCGCGGCGGGTGATGGCTTTGGTCATTCTTGTCTCCCCCTCTTCATTGGACCGCGGGCCTCCAGGCCCGCATCATGAGCGGGCCTGGAGGCCCGCGGCCCTAAGACACCAGGCCCCACGCCAGTTCAGCGCGTTCGCGTGCCGACTTGCTCATCTTTATGGATTCGGGATTGGACGAATTGCCCTGCAGGCCACGGCGGTAGACGCCCTGGGCGATGGCGGCCAGCCGGAACAGCGAGAAAGCGAGGTAGTAGTTCCAGTTCGCAATGGCCGCGCGCCCGACCCTTCGGCAGTAGGCAGCGACGTATTCGGTCTCGGTCGGCAGTCCGAGCTTCTTGAAGTCGACTTTGGCGAAGCCGTGCGGCGGCTCGGTGAGATGGTAGCCCAGGCAGTTGTAGGCAATGTCGCAAAGTGGGTGGCCGAGGGTCGAGAGTTCCCAGTCGAGCACCGCAACGATGCGCGGCGCGCTGGGATGAACGATCAGATTCCCCAGCCGATAGTCGCCATGGACGATGGTGGTGGGATCGTCGGCGGGAATGTGCTCGGGCAGCCAGGTCGAAAGTTTGTCCATCGCCGGGATGTCCTCGGTCTTGAGCTCGGCATACTGCTTGCTCCAGCGCGCGACCTGGCGAGCGATATAGTGGCCGCTACGCCCGTAGTCGCCGAGGCCGACCTTTTCCGGATCGACCTTGTGCAGGCGCGCCAGCACGTCGTTCATGGAATCGAAGATCGCCGTGCGCTCGGCGGGCGTTTGATCAGGCATCGCCGCGTCGATCAGGATGCGGCCCGGCACGGCGTCCATGAGATAGAACATCTGGCCGATGACGGAGTCGTCGGTGCAGAGCAGGCGGGCCGGCGCCACCGGCACGTCGGTCTGGGCCAATGCCGAGATCACGCGGAACTCGCGGTCGACCTGGTGCGCCGAGGCGACCAGCTTGCCAGGCGGCTTCTTGCGCAGCACGAAGTCCTGCCGCTTGCCGCACTTCATTTCCGCGGAAACGAAGAAGGTCGGATTGGAGTGACCGGAATCGAACTGCCTGATCTCCAATCCGCCGCGATAGTTGTCGAGGTGAGCGTGCAAATAGCGGTCGAGCGAGCCCGTATCGAAGCGATGGCGCTCCATGACCGGCACGGTGTTGGCGTAAGTCGGCGTGTGGGGGGCTGGCATGTCGGGCGCGAGCGTAGGGCGCGGGCTGCGCGCTCGGCAAACACCCGATGCCACAGAGAGAAACGCACCGCCGCGCCGGTTCGCCATGGGTCAACAGGCAGATTTTCGCCGCACTACGCGCCTTTGGTGCAACCGCGCCTTGTTTCCCCCGTTGCCTTCTACCAGAGAGGTTGCCGGGGGTGGAAAGAGAGACCAAAGCCGAGCTCGACGAAAAGAACGAGCGTTTCCCCGTCGTGCATGTCCATGGCGGCTCGGCCATTCGTCGCCCCTTGATCCTGTTGGCGGTATGCGCCGTCGGCCTCATCGGCTATCTGGCGCGCGACTTCCTCATTCCCACAGCCGCCGCGATCGTGTTGGCGCTGATGCTGACACCGGTGGCCAATGCGCTGGAGCGGGCCCACTTGCCACCGACACCGGCTGCCGCCGCGTCGGTGTCGCTGTTGGCGCTGCTCGTCGTCGGCCTGCTGGCGGTCGCCATTCCCTCGATCTCTTCATGGGCCGCGCAGGCGCCGTACCTGACCTATACGCTCGAGCGCAAGCTCGAGGGCCTTCGCTCCTCGCTCGCCATCGTCAAGCAGGTGTCGGACAGGGTCGAGCAGGCGACCAGCGCGACGCCCGCCAGCCCGGCAACCCCTGCGCCGGAAAAGGTCGTGGTGCGCGAAAAGTCGATGCTGGGCGAACTCGCCAGCACGACGCCCGTCGTGATCCTCCAGATCGGCTATGCCGGCGTGCTGGCCTTCATGCTGCTCGCCCATCGCAACGACCATCGTCGCCAGATGCTGCGCATTCCTCTGACCTGGGCTACGCGCGTGCGGCTTGCCCGGATGATGCGCGACATCAACGACCGTGTCGGGCACTACCTGTTCGCGCTGGCCGTCATCTATGCCTGTGTGGCGGTCGTTGCCGCCGGGGCGCTGGCGTTGCTGGGCTTTCCCAACGCCATCATGTGGGGAATCGTCCTGGGGCTGGCGTCCTTCGTGCCGTTCGTCGGTGCGCCGCTCACGATCGGCGTGGTGGCGCTGATCGCGCTGATCAGCTTCGACGACTGGTTGCGCATCCTGGGAGCGCCGCTGGCGCTGCTCGTGATCCACTTCGCCGAATCGCAGTTCATCACCCCGATGTTCGTCAGTCGCCGCTGCGCCCTCAACACCGTGGCGGTGTTCGTCACCATCGCGCTGCTCGGTTGGATGTGGGGCGCCATCGGCGCCATTGTGGCGGTGCCGCTCCTGATCCTGCTCAGCACCATCGCCGCCCACCTGCCGTCATTGCGCTGGCTGGAAGTGATGCTGTCGGATGATCGCCCGGTGAGCGCGAAGGTGGCGCAGAAACCGGCGCTGGTTTCGATCAAACGCCCGCCGATCAAGCCGGCCCGTCAGCCGCGGCGGCGGCTCGTGACGGCGAAGTAGACCAGGCCGACCAGTCCCCAGAAGGCGCCGACGATCGCCCAGGCGCCGGCCGGATCGATGGTGCGCTCCAGCAACACGAAGGCGGAGCAGGTGAGGCAAACGGCGCCGACCGCGATGGCGGCGCCGGCGCCCAGGATCAGCAGCGTGTGCGTTGCCGCGTCATGGGCAGCCACGCGGATTGTACGCGCAGCGGCCGCCGAGGCCGCTACGCGCAGAAGAGGGCCGATCACGGAGGGTCTCGCCGGCGCAGAAAGTTTCCTGGGCGCCGGCTTAGTTCCGACGACAAAGCCAGCCTGCGAGGAACCCGACGCCGATGATGGCGGCGAGAGTGGTGAGCGGCCGGGCCTCGGTATGCTCGATCAGCGTGTCGGTCGCCTTGTTCTTGAGCTTCGCCGTGTCGTTGACGATCGACTTGGCAGTGTCGCCGTACTTGGCGATCAGCTCGCGGGCCGAGCGCAGGGTCTCCTCAAGAGCCTCCTGACCGCGCTCCACGATGGAATTGCCCGTATCGTTGACGCTGGCGGAGAGATCTTCCAGCTGGGCCTTGAGGAGGGCGATTTCTCGGGCCAGATCCTTGCCGTTGTGGGTGGCCGAATTGCGCATGACGTACTCCTGGGCTTTTGGATTACCACAGGTAACGCAGCAGACCACGAAAGGTTTCCCGTAAAAGCCTAAAAACGCAGCGTCGCCAGGTTCGCTTCGGGTATTTCGGACATCCGCACATACTGCGAGAGAATGTGCATCAGCGCCTGATGGGCGTCCTCGACGACGCCGTAATTCTCGGCCGCGACATGCAGGCTGATATCCGCGATCTTGGCACTGCGGCCGCCGGAAAAGCCCGACATGGCGATGGTGCCAAGGCCGTTGTCGCGCGCCCAGGACAGCGCGCGCACGATATTCTCCGAATCGCCTGACGAGGAGATCGTGATCAGCACATCGCCGGGCCGCGCGGCGTTCCTGAGCTGAAAGGCGAAGATCTCGGCATAGTCGATGTCGTTGGCGATCGCCGTGATCAGCTCGATGGTGTGCGACAGGCTCACAACCCTCGGGCGCAGCGTCGTGTTGGTGGCGACGTTCTTCGAGCAGTCGCAGGTGAGATGATTGGCGATCGCCGCCGAGCCGCCGTTGCCGCAGGCGAAGATCAGCCTGTCGCCCTGGATGGCCTGCTTGAGGACGGCGGCGGCGCGATCAATTTCGGACGACCGCACGGAAGTGAGACCCGCGGCAACGAGGCGTGCGTAGTCCGTGACGAAGGCGCCGGCGTCGGGATATTTCCGGCTGGGGAATTTGGCTGACATGCTCGTGCGGCCATAGGCGAAGCGGATGCGGGCGTCAACCGTCCCAGACGTTCTGCGGCATCGGCAGCTTGGCGAAATCGCCGGCCACCAGCGGCCGGTGGTGCGATACGCCTTCCTTCTCGAGCAGCATCATGTACTGCCGCACATGCTGCCCTGAATGCCAGGTCGTGCGTTCCATCAGCTCGTGCAGGGTCTGCGGGCCGTAATAGGTCGGCAGCGACTTGGTGGGCGAGGTGTCGCCCTTGCTCCACCAGTCGCGGAAGCGCGCGCGCACCTTCTCGCCGTAGGCCACCAGGGTCGCCGTGTCGGCGTCGGGCGCGGGCTCCTCGCGGAACATCGACTGGACCAGCGTGGTGCCCTCGTTGGCGTCGAGGAAGGCCACGACGACGCGGAACAGATGGAAGGCCAGGGTCCGGTAGCTGCGCGGCCGGCCCGGCACATGCGTGTCCAGCCGGTCGTAGGGCATCAGCGGGATCAGCTCGAGCGCTGCACCCATGAACTTGTCGACCCGCGCCGCCAGTTCGTCGGTCGAAAGCTCGGGGCCCGACTTCTCGTGCAGGCCCAGGAAGTCGACGATCTGCTTGGTGCTCTGGCCGAACGTGAATTTGTCGCCGCGCGACAGCACGGGCACCGAGCGCACGCCAAGCTTCTGCAGCTCGGCCATGCCGTTGGGGTCTTCAAGAACATTCACTGATACGAAGTCGATCCCACGGACCGATAGAAACTCTTTGAGTCTCAGACAGCTGGTTCAACCAGGCTGCCAGAACACCTTGAACGGCTCGCTCATCTTCTTCTCCTACGCGGGCTTATGGCAGACGATGCAGATCTTGTTGCCGTCCGGATCCCGTAGATAGGCACCATAGTAGTTGGGATGATAGTGCGTGCGCAGCCCCGGCGCACCCTCGTCCTTGCCGCCGGCCGACATGCCTGCCTTGTGCGCGGCGTCGACCGCAGAGCGGTCGGGCGCCTCGAGCCCGACGGTAACGCCGTTGCCGGCGCTGGCGGCATTCTTGTCGAGCGGGCTCACGATCCAGAGCTGCGGCCGCCCGCCGGCCAGGGCGTAGCCAATGCCGGTGGGATAGTCTGCGTGGCGCACCAGCCCCAGCGGCTTCAGCAAGACGTCATAGAAGCTTTTGGCCTTGGCGATGTCGTTGCTGCCGACAGTGAGGTGGCTGAACATGGCGTGTTCCGTTTGCAGTGTCTCAGGAAGCG
>DATHNU010000498.1:0-2992 GCA_035485695.1 Reyranella sp.
GGCTGTTCATGAACCACTATCTCGAGCCCGACTCCCAGATCGTGTTCGCCAACGCCGGCTACAATCCGGTGGTCAAGGGCGTCGTCGAGAAGACCGTCGAGGAGATCCGCCCCCTGCTCGCGACCAAGGCGCTGGGCACCACCGTGCCTGAGCGCCAGGATGCGATGCTCGAACTGGCCAAGCAGATCTTCAAGTAACAGGACACCGCACGTGCCGACCGTCACCCTGCACTCCGTCGGACGGCACTTCGCCGGGGTGAAGGCAGTCGACAACATCGATCTCGCCATCGAACACGGCGAGTTCGTCACGCTGCTCGGCCCTTCGGGATGCGGCAAGACCACGACCTTGCGCATGGTGGCGGGGCTCGAACGCAACGACACCGGCAGCATCGTGATCGGCGACCGCGTGGTGAGCGACGCGCTGGCCGGACTGTTCGTGCCGCCCGACCATCGCAAGCTCGGTATGGTGTTCCAGTCCTACGCGATCTGGCCGCACATGACGGTGTTCGACAACGTCGCCTTTCCACTCAGCGTGCGCCATGTCGCCAGGGCCGAGATCCGCGACAGGGTGACGACGGCGCTGCGCCTGGTCGAGATGGAGCGTTTCGCCGACCGCCCGGCGCCGGCGCTGTCCGGCGGCCAGCAGCAACGGGTGGCGATTGCCCGCGCCCTGGTGTTCGAGCCCGAAGTGCTGCTGCTCGACGAGCCGCTCAGCAACCTCGATGCGCGGCTGCGCACGCAGATGGGCGACGAGTTCCGCGCCCTGCAGCGGCGGCTGAAAATCACGACGCTTTATGTCACCCACGACCAGGAGGAGGCGATGGCGCTGTCCGACAGGGTCGTTGTGATGCAGAAGGGGCGTATCCTGCAGATCGGCGCGCCCGAGATCGTCTATCGCCGGCCGGCCAGCCGCGAGGTCGCCAGCTTCTTCGGCACGCCCAATCTGATCGAAGCTGCCGTGACAGAAAGCCGGCCGACGGCCAACGGCGACTATCGTTTGACGATCGAAGGCGCGAACGGACGAGGCGAGTGCTGCGCCGGCCAGGAGTTCCAGCGCGGCGACGCCGTCCTGGTCGTGGTGCGGCCCGAAGACATGACACTCGCCGAGTCCAACACCGCTACGAACGGACAGCTCGCCTGGTCGGGCAAGGTCGTTGACGGCACCTTTCGCGGGCCGCGCCGCTCACTCAGCGTCGAAACCTCGGGCCTGCGCTTCAACGTGGAATGCCCGGCCACGCGCGCGGCGGCAGTGGGCGAAACGGTCAACCTGCTGGTCAACGCCGACAATGCCTGGGCGTTGAAAGCCTGACGCGAATCCGGAGGGCGTAGATGGCGCGATTGCGGGCGGAAGATGCGGAAAGACGGGCGGCGAGCGGCCACGGACCCGATTTCCTGGAAGCCTTTGCGCGCGGCCTGCGGGTGATCGCGGCGTTCGGCCGCGAGAAGAGCCACATGACCCTGAGCGACGTCGCGCGCGCCACCGACTTGCCCAAGCCCAGTGTACGCCGCGCGCTCTATACCCTCACCTGCCTCGGCATGGCGGCGAGCGACGGCCGTACCTTCCGGCTGACGCCGCGCATCATGGAGCTGGCATCGGCCTATCTCGGCTCGAACATGGTCTCGACCATCGTCCAGCCAGCCTGCGAGCGTATCGGCGATCGGACGGAGCAGTCGTGCTTTGCCGCCGTCCTCGACGGCTACGACATCGTCATGATCGCCCATTCGCTGCACGGCCGGCCCGACGTCCTGGCGCCCACGATCGGGCTCCGGCGTCCCGCATTCAACACCGCAGCCGGCCGCGCCATCCTGAGCCAGCTCCCCGACAAGGTTTTGGACAGCTGGCTCGACAAACTCGAACCCAAGGTCATGACGGATTTCACCGTTACCGACAAAAAGGCGCTGCGCGGGGAGATCCTGCATGTTCGCCAGCAGGGCTACGCCGTCACCGCCCAGGAACTGCGCCGCGGCTACCATGCGGTGGCCGTGCCGCTCAAACGCTACGACGGAGGAACGATCGCGGCGGTATGCGTGGCTGCCTGGGTCGAGGATTCCTCGATGGGTTCATTTGCCGAGAAGTATCTGGCCGCCTTGAAGGAAGAGGCGAAGGCGCTGCAGCCGCAGCTTCTTTAGCAGGGGTCGCGCCACTCCAGTGGCGCGATCTTGGAGCGCGGACCTCCAGGTCCGCTCATGAGCATGATGCGGACCTGGAGGTCCGCGCTCCGGCATGAGAAGACGCGCCACTGGAGTGGCGCGCCCCCAGCGACTAAGCGAAGGGATTATCGGCGCCGTCCCAGTAGCGCTTCAGCAGCGGCACCTGGAGAAAGGCGAAGACGAGCGTCAGGGGGAAGCTCAGGAACATCTTGCTGCCGATCCAGGTCTCGGTCGAGAAGCCGCGCCACATCACCTCGTTGACCGCCGCCAGCACGAAGAAGAACAGCGCCCAGCGCAGGGTGAGCTTGCGCCAGCCCTCGTCGGTGAGCCGGAACGCCGCACCGAAGATCGGCTTCAGGAGCGGCCGCTGGAGGAACAGCAGCCCACCGCCCAGGATGACGCCGAACAGGCAGTTCACGATGGTAGGCTTCAACTTGATGAAAGTGTCGTCCTGCAGCCAGATCGTGAGGCCACCGAAGACCAGAACGAAGAAACCGCCGACCAGCGGCATGATCGGCCAGCGCTTCTCCAGCCAGCGATAGCAGGGCAGCGCCACCGCCGTGGCGACGACGAACACCGCCGTGCCGGTGAAGATGCCCCACTTGGCGTTGGCCACGAAGAACAGCAGCAGCGGCCCCAACTCGAGTGCCGTCGCATAGAGGCGGCGCATGCCGCGTTCCTGACCCGCGCCTTCGCTCATGCCCGTCTGCCCATGCCGGCAACCCCATCAATCCGCGCGCAAAGGCCCGCGCCTCGAACGGCCGAAGATCGTCGATGCCCTCGCCGACGCCGACGGCGACCACCGGCAGCTTGAATTTCTCGGCCAGCGCCACCAGCACGCC
>DATHNU010000499.1:0-6335 GCA_035485695.1 Reyranella sp.
GATCCGCGAGCTGCAGCGCCAGCTGGGCCTCACCACGGTCATGGTGACGCACGACCAGGAGGAGGCGCTCACCATGGCCGACCGGCTGGTGGTCATGAACGAGGGCCTGGTGCGCCAGGTCGGCAGCCAGCGCGACCTCTATGAAAGGCCGGCCGACCGCTTCGTGGCGGGCTTCGTCGGCCGCAGCACCTTCCTCGACGGCACGGTCGAGGCGCCGGGGCGGTTCCGCACCGACGGCGGCCTGTCGCTTTCCTGCCGCGACGGCCGGGCTGGCCGCGCGGCCCTGGCGCTCAGGCCCGAACGGGTCGAGATCGGTCCGGCGCCATGTTCCGGACTCGACAACAGCCTGCCGGGTACTGTGGAATTCGTGTCCTATCTCGGCGCCCAGATCGACATCCATGTGCGCCTGTCACCCAACGACCGGCTGGTGGTGCAGATCGCCAATCGCGAGGGCGGCTTCGCACCGGAGGTCGGCCAGCCCGTCCATGTCGGCTGGCCGGCGTCGGCCGGCCTGGTCTTCAGCGCGTAATCACAAGAATCACAGGAGGGTTCCATGTCCAGAAGCTTCATGATCAATCGTCGGACCGCGCTGGGCGGCGCGGCCGCCTTCGCGGCCGGCGCGGCTCTTCCGGCCCATGCGCAGGACAGCAAGCGCATCGTCGTCGGCACCTGGGGCGGCGACTATTCGCGGCTGCTGGCCAAGAACATCGAGACGCCGCTGCTGGCGCCCAAGGGCTGGGACGTCGTGAAGGACGAGGCCAACGATCCGCCGCGCCGCGCCAAGATGCTGGCGGAGAAATCGCTGCGCCGCGGCACCTCGGACATGCAGGGCCTGTCGGCCGCCAACATGTTCGAGATGAACGAGCAGGGCGTGGTCGAGCAGATCGACTACACCAAGCTGGCGAACGCCAAGAACCTGATCCCGGCGATGAAGTATCCCTACGGCGTCGGCCACATCTATTCCGGCAAGGTGGTGCTCTACAATCCCAAGCTGGTCTCGACGCCGCCCACCGGCTTCGCCGACACGCTCGATCCCAAGAACGGCGACAAGCTCGGCATCATCGACATCCAGTACCAGTACACGATGCTCGCGGCCGGCCTCGCCTCGGGCGGCTCGATGAGCAACGTCGAGCCGGGCAAAGAGCGGCTGGTCGCCTGCAAGAAGGCGGGAGCGCGCATCTATCCCAGCAACGAGGCGCTCGCCCAGGCGCTCAAGACCGAGGAAATAGCGCTCTGCATCATGTGGAAGGCGCGCGCCGTGCAATGGCAGAACGCCGGCATCAACATCGAGACGGTGGCCCCCAAGGAGGGCGTGCCGATGTACGTCTCGGGCTTCGCCATGCCGAAGAACGCGCCCAACAAGGTAGGCGCCTATGCCTATCTCGATGCCATGATGGAGCCATCGGCGCAGGAAGGCTTCGCCGTCGACATGGGCTACAACCCCACCGTCACCAACGTCACCGTGCCGCCCGACGTGCAGAAGCGCATCGGCTTCACCGACGAGGAGAAGAAGCGCCTCGTCGATCTCGACTATGCCTACCTGGCCAAGAACGATTCGGCGTTCCAGGACTGGTGGAACAAGTCGTTCAAGGGCTGATCCCAGGCGGATGACCGACACCGCGCTCGTCCATGGCCCCGTCGCGGAAAAGCGGCGGGGCGAAGGCCTCACGGCGGTGGCCCTGATCGCGCCAGCGACGATCTTCGTCGCCCTCAGCCTGCTGGCGCCGCTGGCCATCCTGTTCCGCTACAGCCTGAACGATTTCGTTCCCGACAAGAAGATGATGGTCGAGGCAGTGACGGCGGCGAACTACGTCAAGTTCTTCACCGACCCCTATTATACCTCGATCCTGCTGACGACGGTGCGGATCGCCGTGCTGGTGACCCTGGTCTGCCTGGTCGTGGGCTTTCCCCTGGCCTATGTCGTGGCCCGCACCCAGAGCCGCTGGAAACATCTGCTGATCATTTCCATCGTGTTGCCGCTGTTCGTCGGCAATTCCGTGCGTGCGGCCGGCTGGATGGTGGTGTTCGGCAACAAGGGCTTCGTCAATGCGAGCCTGATGGGCCTCGGCCTGATCGACAAGCCGATCGAGATCATGTTCACCGAGAATGCGGTGATCATCGGCATCATCGCCGTCAACCTGCCCTTCATGGTGCTTTCCCTGCAGAGCGTGATCGAGGGCATCGACCGCGCCGTCGAGGAAGCAGCCTTCAGCCTGGGCGCCCCGCCCGCCACGATGTTCCGCCGGGTGCTGTGGCCGCTGGCGCTGCCCGGCATCCTGGCCGGCACGATCCTGACCTTCATCCTGGCGATGAATGCCTACGCCACGCCCTTCCTGCTGGGCGGACCGCTGTTCAAGATGATGGCGCCTCTCGTCTACAACCAGTTCACCCAGCAGACCAACTGGCCGTTCGGCGGGGCCATCGCTTTCATCCTGATGACGGTGACCCTGGCCCTCACGGTCGCCGCCAACCTGATCATCCAGCGTCGCCAGCGATCTTGAGGGGGTTTCCCGCCTCCCTGGCGCGGCATAGGCTCCCGGACATGGCCGAAGAAAACCGACTGCGCCGCTTCGCCGTCCTGATCGACGCCGACAACACCTCACCGCGCATCGCCGCCGGGCTTTTCGAGGAGATTGCCAAATTCGGCGAGGCCAGCGTGCGGCGCATCTATGGCGATTTCTCGAGCCCGCGCATGAAGTCGTGGGCGGACATCCTGCAGAAGTACGCGATCGATCCCTACCAGCAGTTCGCCTACACGACGGGGAAGAACGCCTCCGACATCGCCCTGGTGATCGACGCCATGGATCTCCTGCACAGCGGGCGATTCGACGGTTTCTGCCTGGTCTCCTCCGACAGCGACTTCACCCGCCTGGCGTCCCGGCTTCGCGAAGAAGGTGCCGATGTCTACGGCTTCGGCGCCCAGAAGACGCCGGAGAGCTTTCGCCAGGCATGTCGGCGGTTCGTCTATATCGAAAACTTGTTGCCGGACGCGGAGGTGGCGATTCCAGAAGAAGGCTCCTCCCGGGTGCGCCAGTCGGCCAGCGCCGCGATTCCCATCCTGACCAAGGCGATCGCGCAAATGGAAACGGAGGACGGCTGGGTGGGCCTGGGCGTGGTCGGACAGCGGCTGGCGAACATCGCTTCCGACTTCGACCCGCGCACCTACGGCTTTCGCAAGCTGAGCGACCTGGTGCGACAGACCGGCGCGTTCGAAATGGATCAGCCGGATGGCCGGGCGGTGCGGATCCGGGCAAAGCCTGCAAATCCGTCGCGATCCCGTCCGGCCCAGGGTGCGGCACCGAGGCGCGCCCTGAAATAGACGGCGTTGCTGTTGCACTGCATTCGTCGTCTGGGTCGCTTAGCGTCGTTGCTTTTGTCGCTGCCCGCCTCTAAAGGCGGAGGTCACGGCGCGGCCCAACCGATGCCTTTGGACAGGAAAGCCCCCACGCTTGGAAAATGGTCGAGACCCCGCGGCGCCCGCCGCGGCCATGACGAACGCTCGCGCCTGGACTCAGGTTCTTGCGCGCTACCGGCAGCCCAGCACCGGCCGGGGCATTGTCGAGATCGCCATCACCGTCGTGCCGCTCGCCGCTCTTTGGGCGCTGGCCTGGGCGACGCTCGACATCGGCTATTGGCTGGCCTTGCCGCTGGCCATCGCCGCCGCCGGATTTCTCGTGCGGCTTTTCGCCATCCAGCATGACTGCGGCCATGGCTCCTTCTTTCGTCACCGGTTGGCGAACGACTGGTTCGGCAGGATCGCCGGCGTGCTGACCTTGACGCCCTACGCCGTCTGGCGCCATGCGCACGCCACCCACCATGCCAGCACCGGCAATCTCGACCGCCGCGGGCTGGGCGACGTCGATACGCTCACCGTCGAGGAATACCGCGCGCGCTCGTTCTGGGGGCGGCTGCGCTATCGTCTGTACCGCCATCCGCTGGTGATGTTCGGCGTCGGCCCCGCCTATGTCTTCCTTCTGCAGTATCGCCTGCCCATTGGGTCGATGCGGGCCGGTTGGCGGCCGTGGGTCAGCACCATGACGACCAATCTGGCCATCGGGTCGATCGCCGCCCTGCTGATCTGGGTCATCGGCATCAAGGCCTTCCTGCTCGTCCACCTGCCGATCCTGCTGCTCGCGGCCTCGGTCGGCGTGTGGATGTTCTATGTCCAGCACCAGTTCGAGCACACGACCTGGGCGAACGACAGGGAATGGAACCTGCATGACGCAGCGTTGCATGGCAGCTCGCACTACGACCTGCCGGCCTTCCTGCACTGGTTCACCGCCAATATCGGCATCCACCACGTTCATCACCTCAACAGCCGCATCCCCTACTACCGGCTGCCGCGCGTGCTGCGCGACCATCCGGAACTGCGCGCCGTGGGCCGGCTGACCTTGCTCGGGAGCTTGCGCTGCGTGCGCCTGGTGCTGTGGGACGAGACGCAACACCGCCTGGTCTCGTTCCGCGAGGCCCGCGCCACCGGCTGAGCGCCGGCGCGTCCGTTGCCGTCGGGACGGCGATGGGCGACAGTCGAGGCCATGCATATTGGCCTGATCGGCGGCATCGGCCCGGCCGCCACCGACTTCTACTATCGCGGCCTGATCGAGCGGCACGCAGCCTCCGGCATTCCGCTGGAGCTCACGATCGCCCACGCCGAAGTGCGGGAGATGAGCCGTAATCTCACCAACCGGGATCCCGGCCGGCAGGCCGAGATCTTCGCGCGCCTGGTCCAGCGGATGAAGGCGGCGGGCGCCGCGGCTGCTGCGGTCACCTCCATGGGCGGCCATTTCTGCGTCAAGGAGCTGGCGGCCATTTCGCCCTTGCCGATCCTCAACGCCATTCCCGAAGTCGATGCCGCCATCACGCGCAGCAAGCTCAGGAAGGTCGGCATCATCGGCACCCGCACGGTGATGGAAAGCGCGCTCTATGGCGGCATCTCCTCGGCCGAGGTCGTGGCGCCCGAAGGCGCCGAGCGCGACGAGGTCCACGCCGCCTATGTCACGATGGCGGAAGTCGGCCGCGTCACCGACCAGCAGCGCCACACGTTCTTCACCGCCGGCCGCCGGCTCTGCGAGGAGCGTGGGGCCCAGGCGATCATGTTGGGCGGCACCGACATGTTCCTGGCCTTCGTCGGACAGCAAAGCCCCTTCCCGCTGATCGACTGCGCCGACATCCATGTCGACGCGATCTACCGGAAGTCTTCGGCTGCAGACTGATGTCTTGCCGGAGCCCAGAGTCGTTCAAATCGGAGCACCACCCAAGACCTCATCCTGAGGAGCGCCCGCAGGGCGCGTCTCGAAGGATGGGCACAGGCACGTGCGCGTTGCCCACCCTTCGAGACGGCCGCTACGCGGCCTCCTCAGGGTGAGGTTGGTTTTGTCCCGGTCAGAAAGGCTCTACGCGCAGCTCTTCAGCAGGTTGGCCGCCGCCGCATCGCCCGGCGCCAGCGCCAGGCACTCCTGGAAGAAACGGCGGGCGGCGATCGCATCATGCTGAGCCAGCGCATCGACGCCGGACTGCAGCAGGTCCCGGGTCAGGCATTTGGCGGCGCGCAGGGCGGGTGGATTGGTCTGGAATACCTCGAAGATCGTGACCGGCCGGGTCTTGCCCTTGACCACCACGACGTCGATCGGCCGGATATCGTAGACCTTGGGATCGGCGAGCTGCTCGTAGGTGTACTGCGAGATCAAGAGGCCGACGTGATACTCCTTCGTCAGGCTCTCGATCCGCGAGGCGAGGTTGACGGCGTCGGAGATGACCGTGCCGTCCATGCGATTCTTCTCGCCGATCGTGCCCAGCATCAGCGAGCCGGTGTTGAGGCCGATGCCGATGGCGATCGGCTCGAGGCCGGACGCGCGGCGTTCCGCGTTGAAGCCTTCGAGCGCCTCGTGCATGGCAAGGCCGGCGCGCAGCGCATCGTCGGCATCGTCGAACAGCGCCATGATGGCATCGCCGATATACTTGTCGATGAAGCCGCTGTGGGTGCGGATGACCGGCCCCATGTGCGCCAGAAAGGCGTTGATGAAGGCGAAATTCTCGTCCGGCGTCATCTTCTCCGAGAGCGTCGTGAAGCTCCTGATGTCTGAGAACAGCACGGTCATGTTCTGGCGCTTGTTGTCGCCCAGCTCGACATCGACGATCGACGGCTTGCCCATGATCGCCAGGAAAGCGTGCGGCACGAAGCGCTCGATCGAGAGGTTGGTTTCCTTGAGATCGAGAATCGTCTTGCGCACCGCGTCGCGCATCGAGGCGAAGCTCTTGGCAAGCTGGCCGATCTCGTCCCTGCGGTCGGTGTTGGCGATGGCCTGGGTGAGGTCGCCCTCGGCGATCGCGCCAGC
>DATHNU010000500.1:0-4399 GCA_035485695.1 Reyranella sp.
ACTCCAGCACCATCGCCGCGTGCTCTTTCTCCTCGTCGCGATTGTGCTCGAGGATGGCGCGCAGATCAGGATTGCTTGTCGCCTTGGCGCGCTGGTTGTACCAATCGACGGCCTCCAACTCCTCCATCAAGGAAACGATGGCGCGGTGTTGGTCAACGACTTCCGCCCCGAGCTTGTTGGCGTCTTCATGCAGCATTTCACTCGACATACGTCCGCCCTCCAATCTTCGGGCGAACACTAGTCCGACCGGCTGCGGCGGTAAACGTCAACGGTCGTAGGGGGGTTCCTTGCGACAGAGCAGAATCGCTCAGCGCGCGCCGATCTGCCTGAGCTTGGCGCGCGTCATGACCAACACGCTCACGCCGAAGAACGCAATAGCCAGGGCAACGGCTGCAAAGGCCGCGACCGCGTTACCGGTCAGTGACAGCGCCAGCCAGCAACCACCCACGATCAGGACCAGCCGCATCGCGGCCAGGACGAACGGCCCGTTCACGAAGCCGATGCCGAGGCAGGCGAAATAGCAGGCAAGGCCTGCACCGGTGAAGGGGAACACCGCGGCCTGGCAGAGCAGATAGAGCGCGCCCATGTCGCGGATTGCAGGATCGGCGGTGAACAGGCCCATCCAGCGCCCACCGAACAGGGCGATACCGGTGAAGAGCAGGCCGATCGCGGCCGCCACGGCCGCGCCGGTCCAGGCCACGCGGCGCACCCGATCGACGTCGCGCGCGCCGGCCGCGGTCGCCACTATGGTGATGACCGCCGAGCCGAAAGCGAAGGTGATGGGATACTGCAGCATCTCCAGGCGGTTGGCCGCGCCATAGGCGGCCACGGCCGAGCTGCCGAGCGTGGAGAGCAAGCCGGCCACGAAGAACGTGGTGATCTGAAACAGGGTGGCGCTGGCCGCCGACAGGGCGCCGACGCTCAGGATGGCGCGGGCTTCGTCGCGCCTGAAGCGGACCGCGTGCAGCCGCAAGCGCACCAGCGCCTGGTGCGAGACGAGATGCAGGATCAGCACCGTCGCACCGACGGCATAGGCCGCCAGCGCGGCCAGGGCGGCGCCCATGATGCCGAGCGCCGGGAACGGACTCCAGCCCAGGATCAGCGCCGGCGACAGCGCCAGGTGAAAGGCCTCGCCGATGGCGATGGCGAAGGCCGGCACCATCATGTTGCCGGCGCCGCGCGAGACGTTGGCTAAAAGATTCATCAGCCAGACGAAGCCCGCGCCGCCGAACAACACGCCGCCGTAGAGGATCGCCATCTCGAGCGGCCGACCGGCGAGGCCCATGGCGGCATAGAGGCGCGGACCGGCGATCAGCAGGAGGGCGGTGGTGAGGCCCGCTCCGATCAGCGCGATCGCGACGGCGACACCGGCCAGCGAGGTCGCCCGGGCGTGCTCGCCGGCGCCCAGCGCGCGGCCGATCGCCGAGGACACGCCCGACCCGATGCCGGACGCCGTGGCCGTCTGCAGGATCAGGAACAGCGGGAAGACGACGGCGACGCCGGCCAGTGCGTCGCTGCCCAGCCACGACACGAAGAGCGCGTCCGCGGTGAGAAAGGTGATGCGGGCAGCCGCCTCGCCGATATTGGGCGCGGCCAGGGACAGCAGGAGCGGCAGGACGGGCGCTTCGAGGATGCGCTGGGTGCGGCAAGACAGGACGGACACGGCACTCTCCTTATGAGGAAGGAGGGTCGGCCCAGGCGGCAGGGCGGTCGATTACCCGGCTGGTAATGGCTCGACGCGGAAACGAACAGTCGGGGTTTAGCAAGTCACAAGAGCCGCATCCGATGGTAGAGTAGACATCGATTGGGGGCAGCTATGATGGGTTTTTCACTCGGTGACTTCCACTTCAAGGAAGAAGTTGATATCGGCCATTTCCTGACATTCGTCACGTTGGTCGCGGGCTTTATCTGGTGGCTCTATTCGGCGACCAAGACCTGGCGGCAGAAGAGTCTCGAGGAGGCCCGCTCGGGAGCCCTGAGGCTCCTGCTGAAATTCCTGCGGGAGGCGCCCGGCCAGCGAATGGAGCTTCAGCCGCTCTACGACACATTTCAGTCCGACGCGAATGCGAAGCTGCGGCGCCTCTACTGCAAACGCCGCTGGAAATACGAATCGTTCCAGCATTTTGAACCGGCAATTTATCGCCTGCACTACGAAGGCAAGATCAACTTCCTGTCGCCCACGCAGATCGTGTTCCGCACCGAGCGCCGGTCTTATGACAGCTGGAAGCAATTTGTTCCAACCGACAACGACACCACCGCGATTGTTGCAATACTGATCTCCCTGATGAACGACCCGAGCCCTTACCCTTCGGGACTCCCCGAGGTCGCCGAAGCAGCGATGCGTCTGGCGCCCAACGAATGTTCGAAAATCTTGCGCGAGCATCTGGCCCACGGCGACGAGCAGGTTAAACGCCGAGCCGCCATGCTGATCGGACGATTGGTGCAAGAGGCATGACGTTGCCCATGCTGACGGCGACCTCCGACCTCAGCGCCGTGTCAGCCTGTCGACGACACTATCGAGCTGATCGAAATCGCGGATCTCCAAGGTAAGCAGGCTCTGCTCGCCCAAGCCGCGCAGCTTGAGGTTGGCCTTGAGGCCGAGCGCCTCTTCGATGCGCTTCTCCAGGGCGCGCGTGTCGGCGCTTTTCGGCGCTTCCGTCTTGGGCGCGCCATTCCTGGTCTTGCGCTTGAGGTCGCCACCCAGCCGCTCGAGCTCGCGCACCGTGAGCTTCTCGCCAAGGGCACGCTGCGCCATGGCGAGAGGATCGGGCACGCCGATCAGCGCTCGCGCCTGGCCGGCCGACAGCGCGCCGCCGCGCACCATCGCCTGGACGGGATCCGGCAATTCGAGAAGGCGCACCGTGTTGGCGACATGCGGCCGGCTCTTGCCCACCGTGCGGGCGATGTCGTCGTGGCTCTGGTCGAAATCCTGCTGGAGACGGCGGTAAGCCTGCGCCTCGTCGATCGCCGTCAGGTCGGCGCGCTGTAGGTTCTCGATGAGGCCGAGCTGCAGGGCATCCTGGTCGCCCATGGTGCGGATGACCACCGGCACGTCGTGCAGCTGCGCCTTCTGCGCCGCCCGCCAGCGCCGTTCGCCGGCAACGATCTCGTAGCTGTCGGCCGCGCCCGCGACCGGCCGCACCAGGATCGGCTGCAGCAAGCCGAACTCCTTCACCGACTCGACCAGCACCTCAATGTCCTCGAAGGTGGTGCGCGGCTGCATCTTGCCCGGCCTGAGATGGCCGATCGGCAGGGTGAGCGGCGGGCGACTGGACGCGCTGCCGCTCGCCATCTCGCGGGCGGAAGAGTCTGGCGCAGGCGGCGGCGCCGTCACCGTCGAGGCGATTTCCTCATCGCCCAAAAGGGCGGACAGGCCGCGGCCCAGGCCCCTGGCTTTTTGAGGGGGCGGCTTAGGGGACTGGCTCATGATCGGCCTCATTCTGTGTCGGCTCGGCGGCGCTGCGCCGGCGGCGGATGAACTCGCTCGCCAGCAGGATGTAGGCCTGCGAACCGGCGCAGGCATTGTCGTAGATCAGCACGGGCAGGCCATGCGATGGCGATTCGGCGATACGCACATTGCGCGGGATCGTGGTGCCGAAGACGAGGTCGCCGAAATGCTGGCGCACGTCCGCCTCGACCTGCTGGCTCAAGGTCATGCGGCGATCGACCATGGTCAGGACGACGCCGGCGATGTGCAACCTTGGATTGAGTCTTTTCTTGATCCTCTCCACGGTGTTGGCGATCGCGCCGATGCCCTCGAGCGCCAAGAACTCGGTCTGCAGCGGCACCAGCACGGCATCGACCGCGACCAGAGCGTTCAAGGTCACGAGACCGAGCGAGGGCGGGCAGTCGACCAGGACGATGCTCCAGCGCCGGCGGGCGTCGCTGTCGGGTGCATTCAGCGCGTCTTCGAGCCGGTGCTCGCGGCGCTCCATGTCTATAAGCTCGATCTCGGCGCCGGCGAGCGACACCGAGGCCGGCATCACCGACAGGCCCGGGATCTGTGAGGCGCGCACACAATCGGCCAGCGGCGACAGACCCAAAAGGAACTCGTAGGTTCCGGGTGAGCGCTCACTTTTTGGAATACCCAGGCCGGTCGACGCATTGCCCTGGGGATCGAGATCCAGCAGCAGCACCTGCTCGCCGACGGCCGCCAGGGCGGTTGCGAGGTTAATTGCCGTCGTGGTCTTGCCGACGCCGCCTTTCTGGTTGGCGATCGCGAAGAGCTGCGGCACGGTAGGGACCGATTCGAAGGATGACGGCGTCAAGGTCGGTCACGCTGTTGAAGGTCTGATGGGGAATGTCCCAGTCCTTCATGGCCTCGGTCACCTCAGCCTGCCAGCCTTTCCCCTTGTGGAAAAGGCAAATAGCGGTATCGGTTCGGTGCCGATCGGCCCAG
>DATHNU010000501.1:0-5888 GCA_035485695.1 Reyranella sp.
GCACGGCGAGGGCCGCGACCACGATCAGCGCCCGCTGCCAGCCGAGCGAGGCGGCGATCACCGCGAACAGCGCCGGCAGCAGCACCTTGCCGACGTCTCCGGTGAAATTGTAGGTGCCGAGCGCGGTGCGCGAGCGCAGGCCGGGGAAGGCCGCGGAGACCAGGCTGGAACCGATCGGATGCTGCGTGCTGCCGCCCAGGCCCGCCAGAAACAGGCCGGCGATCACGCCGTAGAGCGATCCCGTCAGGCCCGCGAGACCGTAGCCGACGGCGATCAGAAGCGTGCCGGTCGCCAGCACGCGCACGCCGCCCAGGCGAACCGCCAACTTGCCCGACGGGATCTGCCCGCTCGCCATGGCGCCGGAATAGACGGTCTTGAGCGCGCCGATGGCGGCATAGTTCAGGCCGAACTGGGCCTGCAGCAGCGGATAGAGAACGTTCAGAAGGTCGGTGAAGCCGTCATGCAGCGCATGCGCCCCACCGCACACCGTGAGGGTGCGGCGGGAGGAGAAGGGTGGGGAGACGGTGACTGTCATCTCACCGTCACATTACTACCGCCCGGGTATGCGGGTGAACCAAAAAGCGATCTGTTGCTGGAAGTCGTTTTCGGCGAAGGCGATGTCGGTGATCAAGGTGGGTTTGCCGTCGCGCGGATAGCGCACGCTTTCGAGCCTTGTGAATTTGGTATCCGCGTGATGCAGGATGAGCACGTTGCCCTGGCGACGATGGAAGATGAACTCGTGGATCTTGCGGATATTGACCAGGCTCACGACGTAGCGCCCGTCCGGGCCGTCATCGGCGAGCTGGCGCACCGGAATGTCGCGGCCCTCGTTGGTGATGTCCATCAGGGCCGGCACCTCGGGCGCCATCATGTTGTCGTTGCCGGTGGTCTGGATCAGGCGCACCAGCCGATCGCCGCGCGGCGAGAGAGTGTAGCGGGTGCTGCTTTCACCGAACAGGCCCGACGTGGTGCAGGCGCCGGCGGGCAGGGCAAGAGCGGCGATGAGCAAAGTGCGCCGCGCAACTACGCTGTGGGTCAAACCTTGTCCTTCCCGATCTTGTCCATGTCGATCATCACCGGCGTGATGGTCTCGAGCGCGCCGCTGCGGATGGCGCGGAAGAAGCAGTTGTGTTGCCCGGTATGGCAGGCGACACCTGTCTGGTCGACCAGGACCAGCAGCGTATCTCCGTCGCAGTCGACGCGGAGATCAACCAGGGTCTGGATGTGGCCGGACGTGTCGCCCTTGCGCCACGGCGCCTGGCGCGAGCGCGACCAGTAACAGGCGCGGCCCGTGCGCATTGTCTCGGCGACGGCGTCGCGGTCCATCCACGCCATCATCAGCACCTCGCCGGTGTCGTGCTGCTGGGCGATCGCCGGGACGAGTCCCTGGGAGTCGAACCGGACGGCGGCGATGAAAGCGTCGATCGCCGCGGATGGATAGGTAACGTACGCTGCGGTGGGCATGGCTTGGCCTCGCGGAAGAACGGGGCGTATAATCGCCCAGTAACTGCTTGGCAAATCGGGAATCGCGTGAAGAAGCCGGCCAAAGCCGCTGCCCACAACCACGATCACGAGCACTGCGTCGAGGACGCCCTCGCCGCGGCGGAGAAACTGTGCGCCCGCAAGGACCTGCGATTCACGCCACTGCGCCGGCGCGTGCTCGAGCTCGTATGGTCGAGCCACAAGCCGGTCGGCGCCTACGCGCTGCTCGACCAGCTGCGCGACGAGGACCTGGGCTCGGCGCCACCCACCATCTACCGCGCCCTCGATTTCCTGATCGAGAACGGACTCATACACCGCATCGAGCGCATGAACGCCTTCATCGGTTGCAGCCATCCGGGCGAGGCGCATCGCGGCTTCTTCCTGATCTGCGGCGAGTGCGGCAACGCCGAGGAGCTGCACAGCGACGGCCTTGCCGACTCCATCACGTCGAGCGCCAGCCGCCGCGGCTTTGCCGCCCGCGACATGACTCTGGAAGTGACGGGAACCTGCGCCGATTGCCGGCGCCCCTGACGCAGACTATTCGACGACGTCGCGAGGGTTAGAACGGCTTCCAGGGAACCCCGGCATATCCAGCCCGGGTATTCGGGTTACAGTCGGCAACCGCACCCGCGACTTTGTCGAGCGCCTCGTCGGAGAGCGCCTCGGTGGGCTTTGGCGGCAGCACGAAGTGCATGTGCGTGTCGGTGTTTTCGAGCACTTGCACCGTGATGTTGGCCGGGAGCGTCACGCCGGCTTCCTGCAGAACAGCCTTGGGGTCAGCGATCAGCTTCGCCTTGAATGCCGGATCACGCCAGGCGCGAGCGATGATCTTCCCCTGAACCGCTGCCGTCTTTTGCTTTTCGTCGCTCATGACCGAGCTCCCTCCGAGTTGACGTTCGATTTTGCGTGCCTTCAGCCGGGATGCTTCTGTTCCGCCGAATATGTCGCCGTCCCGCAATTTCCCGCTCCCGCCCCAGCAGCCTGATCGAGAGCCTCGTCCGAGAGCGCGCCAGCGGGTTTGGGGGGCAACACAAGATGAAAATGCGTGTCGGTGTTCTCGACGACCTTCACCGTCACGCCGGCGGGAATGGTCACACCCGCTTGCTTCAGTGTGCCTTGCGGGTCGGCGATCAGCTTCGCCTTGAAAGACGGGTCACGCCACGCCTTGGCGATGATCTTGCCGTAGGTCGCGGCTTTGCCTTGTTCCTCGTCGGCCATGCGCAACCCTCCAGGTTGAGAGAGAAATTTGAAACTTCCACTCAGCTGTTCGTGTACCAACCGCTTTTTCCCGAGGGAACCCAGTCACCTCCTGCAGCGGCGTCGAGGGCTTCGTCGGAGAGCTGGCCGGTCGGCTTGGGCGGCAGCACGAAATGCATGCGCGTGTCGGTGTCCTCGACCACCCTTACCGTCAGGCCGGCGGGAATGGTCACACCCGCTTGCCTCAGTGTGCCTTGCGGGTCGGCGATCAGCTTCGCCTTGAAAGACGGGTCACGCCACGCCTTGGCGATGATCTTGCCGTAGCCCGCCGCCGTGTCTTGTTGTTTGTCGGCCATGAGAAGTTCTCCAAGGCTGCGCAAGACGTCACTTTTGCGAGTACCAACCGGTACTGTACCGGCCGGAGGAGGGGCCGCAGCCACCGCCAGCGGCGTCGTCAAGGGCTTCGTCGGAAAGCTGCCCGGTCGGCTTGGGTGGCAGCACGAAGTGGCGGTGCGTTTCGGTATTCTCGACGACCTTCACCGTGACGCCGCCAGGGACGGTCATCCCGGCCTCCTTGAGCACGGCCTCGGGGTTTGCGATCAGCTTTGCCTTGAATGCCGGGTCGCGCCATGCCCTGGCGACGATCTTGCCGTATGTCGTCGCATCGTCTCGTTCTGTCTTGGCCATGGGGTTCCTGTGGACGCGAAGAAGGCTGACTCGCAGCCGGGCGCGTGGATGATCACGATTGGCCTTTTTCGGACATGCCAATTTTTGTGTACTTGCCACTTCCGATGGTCAGCGATCCGGCTGCGACCTTGTCGAGGGCCTCGTCGGAGAGTTGGCCGGTCGGCTTGGGCGGCAGCACGAAGTGGAGATGCGTATCCGTATCTTCCACGACCTTCACCGTGACGCCGCCAGGGACGCTCACGCCAGCCGCGGTCAGGGTCGCTCGGGGATCTGCGATCAGCTTCGCCTTGAAGGCCGGTTCGCGCCAAGCCCGGGCGATGACCTTGCCGTTCAGTGCCGGCTTGTGTTGGTCTGCGTCGCCCATGGCATGGTCCTCCGCTGAAATCGCGGCGATCGCGCCGGCCTTCAGAATGGTTCTACGCAAGTGAAAAGCATCCCAGAGTTGCCGGCTGCCGGCAATCCGGAATTTGATCGCTCGAACAAGCGATTCCTCCGGTGCGCTGTGCGAGAATGCCCGATGCTGGCCGACACTCGCCCGGCGATCGACCTGTTTCGAGAAAGGTCCCGGGATGCCGGCTTTGCGCCTGAAACCTCATTTTGCTGCCCACGTCGTCTCTCCGGAGGAGGTGGCGCTGCTCGGGGAAGGCGGCCGATACGCCCTGCGCGGCAAGGTCTATGCGGCCGTGGTGCCGCTGCTCGACGGCACGCGCAGCGACGACGACATCGTCGCCCGCCTGCGCGGGCGCATCGCGCCGGAGCTCGTCTACTACGCACTGGGCGAACTCGAGGCCAAGGGCTATGCCGCGCCGGCCGCGCCGACAACAGCCGACCGTGCCGCCGATGCCTGGTGGTCGGGCCATGCCGTCGCGCCGCCTCGGTCGTCGGTGCGGCTGGTCGACGCCGGCGCGTATCGCCCGGCGTTGGCAGCCCTGCGCAAGGCACTGGGGGCGGGCGGATCGACCAGGAGCAAGAGCCCGGATGTCGTGGTGATCGCGACCTCCGACTACCTCGACGAAAGACTGGCGCGTCAGATCCGCGGCGCTCTGCCGCGAGCGCGCCATGTCCTGCCTGCACGATTGGCAGGGTCGACCATCTGGATCGGGCCGCTGCTCGACACCAGGACGGCCGGGCTCTTCAAGGTGCTGCTGCTGCGATTGCGGGCGAACCGGCCGGCCGATGTCGCAGCGCTCGCACGAGGTGCTGCCTTTCCGCTGCTTCCCGTGCAGGGGATGACGCTCACGTTCGAGCTGGCGGGCGCGTGGATCGCCTCGGCCGTTTCGGCCCTTTGCGCCGGCGCGCCGCCACCCGGCCTGGCGCAAGGCGTGATCACGCTCGATCCCTGGACACTCGAGGTGGCGCGTCATGCGATCTCGATCGCGGCCGGTGCGGCGCGACGCGACCCCGGGGCGGCGGTCGAACTGGCGCCGGCGCCCAAGCGCTTCACGGCCGACGGCGGGCACCGCACCTGTTCGCCGCAGGAGACGTTGGCGCGCCTCGAACGAGTCGTGAGCCCGATCGCCGGCATCGTGCCCGACATCGAGAAGGTTGCGACGCCTGCAGACATGCATGTCTATCGCTGCATCCAGCTCTTCGATGACGTCCGCATCGATGCGCGCGCCAATCGCGTGCTGGGGCGCCCGAGTGGCGCGGCCGGGAAGGGGGCGAGCGACCTTCAGGCCCGCGTAAGCTGCCTCGCCGAAGCCGTCGAACGCTATTGCTGCGGCCTGCAGGGCAACGAGAAGCGCCGTCGCGCCCGGATCGATGAGATCGACGAACCGGCACTGGACCCACGGAAGCTGTTGTTGTTCAGCGACGCCCAGTACCAGGACCGCGACGCCAACAATCGCGTCCAGGGCTTGGGATTCAATTGGGTGCCCGCCCGTTGGGATCCCGCTCGTGCCATCGACTGGTCGCCGGCCTGGTCGCTGACGCAGGAGCGCAGGGTCTGGCTACCGACGGCCTTCTGCTATTTCGGCTACCGCACGCCGCGCAATCACGCCTTCTGCCATGCCGATTCCAACGGTTGCGCCGCGGGCAACACCTTCGAGGAGGCGATACAGCAAGGCTTTCACGAGCTGGTTGAACGCGATGCCTGCGCGCTCTGGTGGTACAATCGCGTCCGGCGTCCGGGAATCGATCTGGCAAGCTTCGACGATCCTTTCTTCGCCGCTATGGCCGCGGTCCACGCCGCAGCCGACCGCGATCTCGTGGCGCTCGACGTCACCAGCGATCTGGGCATTCCGGCGGTGATGGCCATGAGCTGGCGGCGCAGCGACGGCGGCCGCATCCATCTCGGCTTGGGCTGTCATCTCGAGCCTCGTATCGCCGTGTCGCGTGCTCTGGCCGAACTCAATCAGGGCCTCGGGCAGGATGTGGGCAAGCCCGGCAATGAGGCGGAGAAGGCGTTCGACGAGCGGCATGCACGCTGGCTGGCGGAGGCTACGGTCGAGAATCAGCCGTATCTCCGTCCTGCCGAGAGCCGGCAGCGTGTGGCATCCGACTTCGTCGACCGCTCGACCGGC
>DATHNU010000502.1:0-2930 GCA_035485695.1 Reyranella sp.
GAGGACGCGATCGAGACGGCGAGCGACCGGCTGATCGCCGAGTTCTCCGGCCGGCCCTACAAAGCATCGCAGCTCGTGCTGCGCTCGCAAGGCCAGACCGGCGCCGGCCAGCCGCTCAGCGCCCCTCGCGCAGCGCCTTGACGAAGCCCGACATGCCGACCTGGCGCTCGCGCTTCAACCGCTCGGCCGTCAGGATCGCCTTCAGGTTCGTCAGGCTTGTGCCGATGTCGCTGTTCACCACGACGTAATCGTATTCGGCCCAGTGGCTCATCTCGTCGGCGGCCTTGGCCATGCGCTGGGCGACGATGTCCTTGGGATCCTGGGCGCGCGTGAGGAGACGCTTTTCCAGGTCGCGCGTCGAAGGCGGCAGGATGAACACCGTGACCAGGTCCGCGCGCCCCTTGTCCCTGAGCTGCTGGGTGCCCTGCCAGTCGATATCGAACAGCATGTCCTTGCCCGCATTCAGGGCGTCGTCGACCGGCCCGCGCGGCGTGCCGTAGTAGTTGCCGAACACCTCGGCATATTCCAGGAACTGCTTGCGTTCGATCATGCCGCGGAAAGTCGCCGTGTCGACGAAGCGGTAGTCGACCCCGTCGCGCTCGCCGGGCCGCTTCTGTCGCGTCGTGCACGACACGCTGAGCTGGATCTGCTTGTCGTTGTCCAGCAACTGGCGCGACAGGGTGGTCTTGCCGGCGCCCGAGGGCGACGACAGCACCAGCATCAGGCCGCGCCGCTGGATCGCCGAGGCGCCGTTGTCATTCGACATTCTGAACCTGCTCCCGCATGCGCTCGACGGCGCCCTTCAGATCGATGCCGATCCGCGTCAGCTCGATATCGGCCGACTTCGAGCACAGCGTGTTGGCCTCGCGGTTGAACTCCTGGCAGAGGAAATCGAACTTTCGTCCCACCGGATTGTCCGGCCGCGCCTCGGCGAGCAGGGTCCGCGCCTGGGCGATGTGGGCCGCCAGCCGGTCGAGCTCCTCGCGCACGTCGGCCTTGCCGACCAGCAGCGCCACCTCCTGGGCGAAGCGCTCCTCCGACAGCGGCGGCGCGCGCTCCAGCAGCTCGGCGAGCTGGCCGTCGAAGCGGGTGCGCAACGTGCCGATCTGCGCCGTCGCCCGCTCGGCCGCGCGCTTGCACAGGCTTTCGATCTCGACGACGTGGCCATCGATCACGCGAGCCAACGCCTTGCCCTCGGCGGCGCGGGCCGTGCCCAAGGCCTTCAGGACCTCGGCCAGCGTGGCCGAAAGCGCCCGGTCGAGTGCGGCAATCGCCTCCTCGCCCTCCGCGCCCTCGGTCTCCTCCTCGATGACGCCGCGCACGCGCAGCAATCCATCGGCCGTGGGCGCCGCCGCGCCGGTGCCCTTGCGCACCTCCTCGACCAGTACGGCGAGTTCGGCCAGCAGCGCGCGATTGATGCGCAGCGGTTTGCCCTGCTGCTCGCTGGCGATGGTGAGCGTGAGCGAGACGTTGCCGCGTTTCAGGTGGGCGCCGACGGCGTTGCGTGCCGGATTCTCCAGACGGTCGAAGCCCGGCGGCACGCGGCAGCGGATCTCGAGATTGCGCCCGTTGACGCTGCGCGCCTCCCAAACCCAGCGCCGGCGTTCATCCGCTCCCTGCGCCCGGGCGTATCCCGTCATGCTTGCGATCAAAAAATCAACTCCACTGCCGCTCCACTGGCCGCATCGCGGCGGGGCACTCTAGTATCGGCCCCGGGCGCATACAACGCAGTCGCCGGAAGGTTATCCCATGAAGGACTTCTCAAGCATCGTCATCACCGGCGCTTCAAGCGGCATCGGCGAGGCGCTGGCGCTCGACTATGCCCGGCCCGGCGTGGCGCTCGCGCTGACCGGCCGTGACGCCGGCCGCCTCGAGTCCGTCGCCGCGGCGTGTCGCGCCAAGGGCGCCACGGTCGTCGCCGATACGGTGGACGTGGTCGCCCGCGAGACGTTCGCCGCCTGGCTCACCGCCTTCGACGATGCCCATCCGGTCGATCTCGTGATCGCCAACGCCGGCATCTCGATCGACAAGGACAATTCCTCGCTCGACGATTTCTCGGTGGTCCGCAAGACCCTCGATGTCAATGTCGGCGGCGTGCTCAACACCGTCGAGCCCCTGCTCGCGCGGCTGATCGGTCGCAGGCACGGCCAGATCGCCGTCGTCGCCTCGCTCGCAAGCTTCATCGGCCTGCCCTACTCGGCTTCCTACAATGCCAGCAAGGCCGCCATCCGCGTCTGGGGCGAAAGCATCCGCTACGTGCTGAAGAAGGACGGCATCGGCGTCAGCGTCATCTGCCCGGGCTTCGTGGTGAGCCGCATGACCGCCAACGCGCCCTTCCCCATGCCCTTCCTGATGACCGCCCAGCGCGCGTCGGCCATCATCCGGCGTGGCCTGGCGCGCAACCATGCGCGCATCGCCTTCCCCGTCGGCACCAAAGCGGCAGTCTGGTTCGGCCAGGTCCTGCCCGGGCGATGGACCGCGCGGCTGCTGGGCGCCTGAAGCCGAGACGATCGGCTCTGCGTCTCGGGCCGATTTCGAATCGCCCCACTGGCGGGGCTGGCGGTTGCGCAGCCAGAAGATGGCGGCCCTGACGTCGGGCGGCTTGTGCACCGTCTGCCGCAGAACCACCGGCTCGCCCCGATTGAACACGACCCGGGTGGTCTCGTAGTTGTAGCCGATCGCGCGCGAATGGAGGGCGCGCGCCACTGCACCGTCGGCGACCGCGCGGCCGCGTTTCACCGACTGGGCGAACTCGGGCTGTTTCTGCAGCCAGTTGTCGATCGTGCTGCGGCCGACCTCGAACGTGTCGGCGAGGTCGCGGTTGGTGGCGCCGGCCAGGCAAAGCTCGAAGGCCTGCTCGGCGAATTCCGGCTTGTAGAGCGAGGGGCGTCCGGGTCCGTCCATGTCGATCCTCCAGGTGTCGCGGGAGG
>DATHNU010000503.1:0-10920 GCA_035485695.1 Reyranella sp.
AGGTGCAGGGAGCTGGTTTCGGTGGTGTCGATGCGCTTCGAGCGAAGCCGGTCGAAGTGCGCATCCGTCGACGCCGTTTCCATGGCCCGGAAGGCCTCCTTTTCGGCCGCCAGCAGCCGCGCAGCGCGCTCGTCCCCCGTCATGAAGAGCGAAGCAGCCGTGCGAATATTCATGATGAGCCGGTCGATCATGCTCAACAACTCGGCCTGCCCCGACTTCGAAAAGGTAACGCCGCGCTTGGCGGCCTTGCTGACGATGCCCAGCAGGTTCTTGTCGACGATGTCGCCGGCCTGCTCGATGTTCGTGGCAAAGCCCAGGATCTCGCGTGCCCGGCGCACGTCGGCTTCGCCGAGCGCCTCGGAATCGAGCGAGGTGACGTAGACCTTGATCGCCGTATTGAGCTTGTCCAGGACATCGTCCAGACGTTTCGTCTCGCCGATCTGCTTCCGGTTGGCGTTGTCGAACGACTCTCGCAAGCCGACCAGCATGCTTTCGAGGACGTCCGCCATGCGAAGCGCCTCGCGGGCCGCCGCGCCTATCGCCAGGACCGGGGTCTCGCGCGCTGCAGGATCGAGATAGATGGGCCGGCTCGGGTCGCTCTGGTTGATGCGCGAGGGCAGCCACCGTTTCAGCAAGTTTGCGTAGGGCGTCAGGAGCGGAAAAAAGATCAGCGCCAGAACGACGTTGAATGCCGTATGGAAGTCGGCGACGGCGCGAGCATTGTTGGGATCGACGGTTACGATCCACGGGCTGATGTAGGGTAATACCGCGATCGCACAGACAACGCCGATGAGACGGTTCACGAAATTGCCGATCGGCAAACGCTTTGCCGCTTGATCGTTTCCCGTCACTCCTTCGAGAATCGGATTGATCGCGGTGCCGAGGTTGGCGCCCAGCACGAGGGCGAAGGCAGCTTGCGGCGGGACCGTTCCCTGGGCGGCAAACGACATGATGACCAGCACGACGGCCACGCTCGAATGCGCCGCCCAGGTCAGTCCGGCGGCGAGAATGACATCTAGCAGCGGCTGCGTGGAGATTGCGCCGAGGAGCAGCCTCAGGCTCGGGACGTCCTCATAGGGCGCCAGCAAGGCGATGAAATTGTGCAGCGCCATCAGCATCAGTCCCAGGCCGATCAGGACACGGCCGAAATCCCGGGGCCCGGCGGACGCGCGGCGGAACATCAGCAGGCCGATCAGGATCAGGGCCGGCGCGATTTCGGCGACATCGAAGGACAGGACCTGGACGATGAGGGTCGTGCCGACATTGGCGCCCAGCATGACGGCGAGCGCCGGCACGAGCTCGACCAGACCGCCTGCGGCGAAGCCCGTGATCATGAGTCCCGTGGCCGTGCTGCTCTGGAGAATGGCCGTCACGCCCATGCCGGCCAGGAAGGCCTTGATGCGATTGCGCAACGCATTGCTGAGGAAGCTGCGCAGCCTGGCGCCGAAAGCGCGCTGGACGCCGGTCTGCACCATATGGACGCCCCACAGCAGGAGCGCGACCGCACCGGCGAGATTGAGGAGCGTTACTGAAAAGTCCATCGACAGTTCCTAGGCTCTCCGTCGTCTGCGATGACCCGGGCATCCGCGAGAAATGCAAGGCGCAGCGCCTGGCGTTAGCATCGGCTGACCTTGACGAAGGATGCAAGCAAAAGAAGGCCCGGAGGCAGAGCTTCCGGGCCAAGGAATCTTGGAAGTATTGCCAGTAGGTTGCCTTTCGGCCCAAAAACAATCCCACCATGGACCGATCCGCGCAAGACGAGCGGAAGGCATCTGGTTGGCGTGCGCCGCAGCCATTGTTTGGCCTGACCGACGCGTAACAGAGCGCTCAGCCGTCGACGACGATGACACCACGGGGCGCCAGGACCAATGCCACCCTCTCGCCGACCGCCAACGGCCGCTCGACCCGCGGGCAAGTAGCGAACAGAGTGCCGGCCGCGGTGTCGATGGAATACTCCATGTGCGTGCCGAGATAGCTCGCCTTGGCGATCCGACCGGCCAGCGCGCCGGCCGGGCCCGGCAGCGTTTCGACTGTGATCGCCTCCGGACGCACCGCGATGCTGGCCTCGCCGTCCACGGCGGTTGCGTTCGCGACCTCTATTTCGGTTTCGCCCATGCGCACGCGAACCTGCGTGGCTCCCGTCCGGCGCACGCTGCCGCGTGCCCGATGAGACTCACCCATGAAGCGCGCCAGGAAGGGTGTCGCGGGCTGCTCGTAAAGCTCGCGCGGCGAGCCCTGCTGCTCGATGCGGCCGGCATTCATGACGATGATGCGGTCGGAAACCGCCATCGCCTCCTGCTGGTCGTGCGTCACATAGACCACGGTGAGGCCCAGCCGCTGCTGCAGCTCGCGGATCTCCTCGCGCATCTGGCGGCGCAGCCGGGCGTCGAGATTGCTGAGCGGTTCGTCGAACAGCAGCACCGAGGGCTTGAGCACCAGCGCCCGCGCCACGGCGACCCGCTGCTGCTGGCCGCCCGACAGTTCCGACGGCTGGCGCGCGTCGTAGCCGGCGAGGCCCACCGTCGCCAGACCCTCGCGGGCGCGCTTGGCCGCTTCGTCACGGGCGAGGCCCGAGCGCCGGAGGCCGTAGCAGACATTCTCCAGCACGCTCATGTGCGGGAACAGGGCGTAGGACTGGAAGACCATGCTGACATCGCGCTGGGTGGCGCCGAGGCCCGTGACGTCGCGGCCGGCGATCAGGATGCGGCCGGCGCTCGGCAGCTCGAGGCCGGCGATCATGCGCAGCGTCGTGGTCTTGCCGCAGCCCGACGGGCCCAGCAGCGTCACCAGGGTGCCTGAGTCGACGGTGAAGCTGATGCCCGCCACCGCCTCGGTCGCGCCATAGCGCTTCACGACCTTGTCGAACTCGACGCTCATGCGCGGGCCCCCAGCGCCGGCGCGAGGCGCCGTCCCAGCCTGCGCCCGCCGACGGCGAACTGGATCAGCAGGATCACGGCGAGCATGAGCGCGATCAAGGCGCAGCTATAGGCGATGGCCAACCCATAGTCTCCGTTGATCACGCGCAGGATGATGTAGGTGGTGGCGAGCTCGTACTCGGCCGTCACCAGGAACACGACGGCGCTCACCGTCGTCACCGCCCGCACGAAGCCGTACACCAAAGCGCCCACGATCGCCGGCCGCAGCAGGGGCAATATGACGTACAGCAGCGTCTGCGGCGCGCCGCCGCGCAGGGTCGCCGAGGCCTCATCGAGGCTCCGGTCGATCTGGCTCATCGCCGCCACGCCGGCGCGCACGCCGACCGGCATGTTGCGGAAGACGAAGCAGATCACGATGATCATCGCCGTGCCGGTGATCTCGATCGGCGGCACGTTGAAGGCAAAGACGTAGGCCACGCCGATCACCGTGCCGGGTACCGCGAAGCTCAGCATGGTAGCGAACTCGAGCACGCCGCGGCCGGCGAAACGCTGACGGACCAGGATCCAGGCCGCGAGCAGGCCGAGCGCGGCGGTGAGGGGCGCCGCAATGGCCGCGAGCTTCACCGTCGTCCAGAACGAATTCCATGCGGCGCCCGTCCAGATCAGCCCGTCAGCGGTGTGCTCGACGGCGAAGGCCTTGGCGTAATGCGCGAGCGTCGGCGTGTAGTCACGGCCCCACACCTTCACCAGGCCGCCGACAAAGGCGAAGCCGTAAAGCAGGAACGTGAAGCAGGCCCATGGCACCGCCACCCAGAGCGCCACGCGCCGGGCGCCGTCGGGCAGCGGCGTGGGCAGGCCGGCATCGCCCTTGCCCGAAATCGTGGCGTAGGAGCCGCGGCCGACGATGCGCCTCTGCACGAAGAAGGCGCCGAGCGCCAGCGCGAGCAGCAGCAGGCCGAGTGCCGCGGCGCGGCCGTAGTCGAGCTGCGCGCCGACCACGGCGAAGTAGATCTCGGTCGACAGCACGCCATAATCGCCGCCCAGCACGATGGGATTGCCGAAATCGGCGATGCTTTCGATGAAGCCCACCAGGAAGGCATTGGCGAGGCCCGGGCGCATCAGCGGCAGCGAAACGGTGGCGAAGGTCGCCCAGCGATCGGCGCGCAGGGTCTGCGAGGCCTCTTCGAGCGTCGGGCTGACGCCTTCCACGACACCGATCAGCACCAGGAAAGCCACCGGCGTGAAGGCGAAGAGCTGGGCCAGCAGCACGCCCTGGAAGCCGTAGATCCAGCGCGTCGACGCGACGCCGAACGTCCAGTCGAGCAACTGGTTCACCAGGCCGGAGCGGCCGAACACGAGGATCAGCGCCAGCCCGATCACGAAGGGCGGCGTCACGATGGGCAGCACGGTGAGCACGCGCAGCGTCTTCTTGAAGCGAAAGCCGGTGCGCGTGGCGATCAGGGCGAAGGCCAGGCCCAGCGCCGTCGTGCCGATGCCGCAGCACAGGGCGAGCGCCAGCGTGTTCCAGGCCACGCCGCAACTGCCGCCGCCCCACAGGCAGCGCAGGGTCCAGATCTTTCCCGCCGCCAGACGGTCGATCAGCAGCACCGGGCGAAACACGCCGTCGCCATCCTGGAAGGCCTGCACGAGGATGCGCAGGATGGGCCAGGCGGTGAACAGCAGGATGGAAGCCGTGACCGTGGTGATCGCGCCGGCGACAAAGGCATCGCCGCCAAAGGCACCGCGCAACGCCAGCCCGATCGACAGCAGGGCGAGCAAGGCGACCAGCACCAGCGCCGCGCCCGCGCCGATGCCGATCTGGCGGCCTTCCAGCTCGCCGAATGCCGCGACGAGCCAGTCGGCGCTCCAGCCGCGTAAGCCGATCGCGAGGCCCTGGGCGACGAACAGCGCCACGCCGGCGGCACCTGCAATGGCGAGCCAGGTGCCGCGGCGTTGGCGCGAGGACGGCAGGACAGAGATCGCCAGACAGGCCAGCAGCGCGGCGAGGACGGGAGCGAGCCACCAGCGCCCGTGCTCCACGGCCTGGGCGAGACCGCTCGCGTCGTCCTCCGACGACCACAGGCCGGCGAGCCAGGCGCCGGACAGCAAGCCTTCCTGCAGCCCGTACCAGGGCAGCGCCACGGCCGCGAGCAGGCCCGCGGCCGACCACGCCAGGGGCGCGCGGGAGGACATCAGGGCTTGGGCAGGCCGCCTACCTCGGCGTCCCATTTGGCGATCAGGCGCTTGCGCTCGGCCGACTTGCCGTACTTGGCCTGGTCGTAGTCGATCAGCTTCATGTCGGCGAACTTTGGCGCCTCGGGCGGCAGCGGCGTCGCCTTGTTCGACGGCACCTGGAACTGCTTGGCCTCGGCGCCGAGCTTCTGCGCCTCGGGCGTCAGCGCCCAGTCGTAGAACTTCTTGGCGTTGGCGAGATTGCGCGCGCCCTTGACGATGCTCATCGAGCCGATCTCGTAGCCCGTGCCCTCGCACGGCGTCGCCGTCTTCACCGGGAAGCCGGCCAGCGCCTCGGTGACGCCGTCATGCACGAAGCTGATGCTGACGCCGGTCTCGCCGCGCGCCACCGCCTTCATCGGCGCCGTGCCCGATCGGGTGTAGGCGTTGACGTTGGCGTGCATCTTCTTGAGATAGTCGAATGCCTTGTCCTCGCCCATGAGCTGCACCAGCGTGGCGATGGCGACGTAGGCCGTGCCCGACGAGTTGGGGTTGGCCATCTGGATCTCGCCCTTGAACTCGGGCTTCACAAGATCGGCCCAGCACGCCGGCGCCTTGACGCCTTTCTTGGCCAGCAGCTCGGTGTTGAAGCCGAAGCCGAGCGCCCCGGCATAGATGCCCACCGTCTTGCCGCCCGAATCGGTGTTCTGCTTCACCGCCCAGGGGTGCAGGTCGGCCAGCCGGGGCGACTTGTAGGCTTCGGTCAGGCCTTCCTCGGCGGCCTGCAGATGTGGGTCGCCCGTGCCGCCGAACCATACGTCGCCCTTCGGGTTCTGCGCCTCGGCCTTCAGCTGGGCGATCGTCTCGCCGGAGCCTTTCTGCGACATCGAAACCTTGATGCCGGTCGCCTTCTGGAATTCGTTGGCGGCGAGCGTGCACCATTCGACCTGCACCGAGCAGTAGACGTTCACGACGCCCTGCGCCGCGGCGGGCATCGCCGAAAGCAGAAGCGCGAGCCCTACGCCGACGGAAATGGATTGGATGACCCTGTTCATGATGATGTTGCCTCCCGATCGCATGGTATTACCGACTATCGCCGAAGGATGAGTCGTAACTGTCATCCCGAGCGCAGCGAGGGACCTTTGAGGCCCCAGTAAGGTCCCTCGCTGCGCTCGGGATGACAGCAGGTTCTTATCCGGCATTTTTGATTCTCGGTCCTCGTTGCTGAGCCTTATGCGTTGCCCAAAGCGTGGAGTTTTGTCGGGTCTATGCTCACGCGGACGGCATCTCCGACATCCAATGGCGCCCCGCGGAAGGCGTCGCTTCGGGTGACTTGAAGCGTCGTGCCGCCGAGGGTGATTTCGTAGTCGGTCTTTTCGCCGAGGAACGTGCGCTGGGCGATCCGGCCGGTGCCTGTTTCGCCGGCCGCCGCCGGGGCGATGTCGATCATCTCTGGCCGCACGACCAGGCGAACCGTGTCGCCGATTGCGCGCGTGGTCCGCAGCGGGATGTGCAGACCTTCGACGTCGACTTCTTCCGCCGTCACGACCTTCCCCACCAGGAGGTTGGTGCGACCGATGAAGCGGGCGACGAATTCCGTCGCCGGCCGATAGTAGAGATCCTGTGCGGTGCCATCCTGCACGACCTCGCCGCGTTCCATGACGGCGATGCGGTCGGAGATCGCCATCGCCTCCTCCTGGTCGTGCGTGACGTACACCGTGGTGATGCCGATGCGCTTCTGCAACGAGCGGATCTGCTCGCGCATCTCGACCCTGAGCTTGGCGTCGAGATTGCTGAGCGGCTCGTCGAACAGCAGCACTTTGGGCTGGAACACCACGGCGCGGGCAAGCGCCACCCGCTGCTGCTCGCCGCCCGAGAGCTGGTGCGGCTGCTGGCGGCCGTAATTGGCGAGACCGACCAGCTCCAGCACTTCCTCGACCGACCGCGTGAGGCTCGCGGCGTCGCGGCCCTGGACGCGCAGGCCATAGGCCACGTTCTCGAACACCGTGAGGTGCGGAAACAGGGCGTAGTTCTGGAACATGAAGCCGATGCCGCGGCGGTTGGGCAGCACGTGCGTCACGTCCTGGCCCTCGATGAAGATCGTGCCCTCGTCGGGCTCCTCGAAGCCCGCGATCATGCGCAGGGTCGTGGACTTGCCGCAGCCTGAGGGGCCGAGCAGCGTCAGCAGCTCGCCCTGCTCCACCGCCAGCGTGACGTCGCGCACGGCATAGACCTCGCCCTTCACGGTATGGTCGAAGCGCTTGGAGACGCGGTCGAGGCGGATGCTGATCGGCGCCATGCGCTCAACCCCCGAGGAAGCTGCGGGCGGCGGCCCCGGCCGCGGGCGCCCGCAGGCGCGCCAGGACGGCGCTCAGCCCCGCCACGACGAGATAGACCACCACGATCACGAAGACCGAAAAGGCGGCGGCCGGGCCCAGCGCCATCTCGGTCATGTTCTCCAGGATGCGCACGGTGATGAGGGTCCACGAAATCGACACCAGGAAGATCGTGGCGCTGATCGCCGTCATCGAGCGGATGAAGACGACGCCCAGCCCGGCGAAGAAGGCGGGCGCAATCAGCGGCAGGGTCACACGGCGGAAGGTCTCGCCGCTGCCCGCCCCCAGGCTGGACGAGGCCTCCTCCAGGCTGCGGTCGATCTGCTGCAACAGCGCCACGGTGGCGCGGATGCCGGTCGGGCTGTAGCGGAAGACGTAGCAGGCGACGATGATCAACGCCCCGCCGGTCAGCGCCAGCGGCGGATCGTTGAAGGCGATAAGATAGGCGATGCCGACGATGGTGCCGGGCAGTGCGTAGTTGATCATCGCCACCAGCTCCATGGCGTGCCGGCCGGGAAAGTTCTTGCGCGCGATCAGGTAGCCCACCAGCACGCCATAGAAGCCGCCGAGCGGCATGCCGATCGCGGCGATGATCAGCGTGTCTCGGATTGCCGGCAGGCCTTCGGTGAAGATCACCTGGTAATGACTCAAGGTGAAACTGTTGTTGGCGCCGAAGGCCACGACCAGCGAGGCGAAGAGCAGCAGGGCGTAGAAATAGACAATGGTCGCCGCCACCAGGAAGCAGCCCATCACCAGCAGCACGCCGGCCCATGGCGCCAGCGCACGGGTACGCGAGCGCTGGCCGACCTTGCCGGTGACCGTAACGTAGGCCCGCCGTCCGACCCAGTAGCGCTGCAGCAGGAACACCGCTGCCGCCGGCACCAGCAGGACCAGCGACAGGATCGCGCCGCCCTTGAAATCAAACATGCCGGTGATCTGCAGGAAGGCCTGGGTCGGCAGCACCGGAAAGGAATTGCCGGCAAGGATCAGGGGAGTGGCGAAATCGGCGAGCGACGCGGCGAACAGCAGCAGGAAGGCGTTGGCGAAGCCCGGCACGGCAAGCGGCAGGGTGACCGTGCGGAAGATCCGCCAGCGCGAGCCGCCCAGGCTGAACGCCATCTCCTCGAGGTTGGGATCGATCGCCGCCAGGATCGGCCGCAGCGTGAGATAGGCGATGGGGAAGTAGGTCAGCGTTTCGGCGAGGGCCGTGCTCCAGAAGCCGTAGGGCGAGACGTTGGCGAGGCCCAGCAGGTCGTGGCTGATGAAACCCTTCGGCCCGAAGGAAAAGATGATGGAGATGGACGTGGTGAAGGGCGGTGAGACCAGCGGCAGAAGCGCGGCGGCGTCCAGCACGGTGAGCCAGTGCCGCCCCAGCCCGGCCCGCACGGCCGTGAAGGCGAACAGGAAGCCCAGCGCCGTGCCCAGGCCGCCCACGGACGCGGCGAGCAACAGGCTGTTGAAGAACGCCGCGCGATGGCTTTCGTCCGCCAAGGCCTCGAGGAGCGGCGCCAGCGTCAGCCGGCCCTCGTCGACGAAGGCCCGGCGCAGAAGCTCGGCCAGCGGATAAATCACGAACAGCGCCAGCAATGCCCAAAGCACGACGATGGCGACGAGCAGCGCCGGGTCGCCTGCGACCCGACGCCATCCCGGCAGGGCCTGGGAGCGCACCGGCCGTTACTGCGCCGGCAGCACTTCCTTCACCCAGCGCTCGACGATGCGCTTGCGGTTGGCGCCGGCATATTCATCGTCGATCGGAATGATCTTGGCGCCCTTCAACACCTCGGCGAGCGACGGCTCGGTCTGCACCTCGGGGTTGGCCGGAACGAAGTTGACCTTGTTCTCGGCCAGCTTGGATTGCATCGCCGGACTGGTCGCGAAATCGATCAGCTTTTTGGCAGCCTCCGGATTCTTGGCGCCCTTGATCAGCGCGATCGCCTCGGCCGAACTGCCGATGCCCTCCTTGGGGAAGCTGACGACGACATCGTAGCCCTTGGCCTTGGTTTCCAGCGCGTCGACGATGAAGAAGATGCCGCCGCCCGCCTGGCCCAAGCCGACCGGCAAGGTGCCGCCGCCGCCGCTCTTGGTATAGACCTGCACGTTCTGGCGCAGCTTCTTCAGGTAGGCGAACGCCTTGTCCTCGTCGCGGCCGTTGACCTCCAGCACGGAGAAGATGCGCGTCACGGCCGTGCCCGAGGTGCGCGCATCGGCCATCTGCAGCATGTTCTTGTAGGCCGGATTCAGGAGATCGTCCCACGACGCCGGCGGCTTCAGGTTGTTGGTCTTCAGGAACCCGGCGTTGGTCATGAACACCAGCGGGTCGTCGGCGATGGCGGTCCACTGGCCGTCGGCCTGCTTGAAGCGCGCCGGCAGCTTGGCGAAGGACGGCGACTTGTAGGACTCGAAGATCCCTTCCTTGATGCCGGCCGCAAAGGTCTCCACGGGACCGCCGAACAGCACATCGATCCGCGGGTTGTTCTTCTCGGCGATGACACGGGCCAGCGCCTCGCCCGATGAGAAACGCAGGAAATTGACCTTGATGCCCGTCTGCTTCTCGAACTCCTGGAACATCGGCCGCGCGTAGTTTTCCGGCCAGATCGTATAGACGTTCAATGGATCGGCCGCTTGAGCGACGGCGATTCCGGCGAACCAACCGGCCAGCGCCAGCAGAGCAGGACGTAGCATTCCCATCGTTTCCCCCAACGGCCATTTATTGCTTACCCGATATTGGCAACCGGGAAGGCTTGCGTCCGTGTGCGCGGCGCAGCGGGAGGCATCCTGCCAGATTGCAAGCCGCGTGTCATAAAGCCGATCAATTCCTACAATCCTCGTGCCGCGTTCATCGACGGCGATTTTTCATCGACCGCATCAAGCGACATATGCGCCGCCACTACAGTAGAGGGAATATCGCGGCCGCAAGGTTCATTGTCCGCGGCGTGGCGGACTAATGACGCAGCCGCATTGCGTTTCGCTCGCTGGCGGCTGGCCGTCGAAAACGGGCCGCTCAGCTCGTGCCGGTGAGGCGGAGCGGCATATCGAGCGTCGTGTCCTGAGCTCGAAAATAGAGAAAGACCGGGATGCGTGCGGAGCGGCCAACGCCCTGCTTCTCGGCGCTGATCTGGACCCTGTGTGACAGATTGTCGGTGAAGCGGAACACGCCGTCGGCATCCGTCTTCACCCGCTCCTTCTCCTCGTAGGTCGTGAAGTTGAACACCCAGAGCGACACGGTCGCATCGGCCACCGGCCGGCCGGCGGAGTCGATCACGCGCCCGGCCAGCAGCCCGTTATTGTGGGTGGCGACATAGACGTTCCACAGCACGATCGCGAGCACGATCGCGCCAGGCACCAGCACGAAGCGGTTGAGCAGGAAGCGCCGCCAGCCGTTCATGCCGTCAGCCCTTGGTCGCGCCGGAGGTGAGGCCGCGGATGAACTCCTTCTGCGCCAGCAGGAAGAGCAGCAGGCCGGGCGCCAGCACCATGACGCAGAAGGCGTAGAGCGCGCCCGTGGTGTCCTCCTGGTAGGACAGGAAGCGCGCCAG
>DATHNU010000504.1:0-14415 GCA_035485695.1 Reyranella sp.
GGTGGTGAACAGCCTGCTGACCCGGAACACGCAGGTCAATCACGCCGACATCGCGCAGCATGTCACGGCCATCAACCGGATGTTCGAGGCGCCGATGATCAGCCGGCTCTGGAATCCGCTTACCGCCGCCGGGCGCACCGCGCTCGATGCCGTCGTCACGCAGCAGGCGCAGATCATCGCCTATATCGACGATTACAAGCTGTTGATGATCGCAACGCTCGCCGTGCTCCCGCTGCTCATCGTCTTCAGGAAGCCATCCGGCGGGGGCGGCCCGGATCACACCATCGTGGTAGAATAATGCAGGCGCATCCGACCAGTTCCCAAGCAAAGACCGACGGCGGGGCAGCCCTGCGCACGGCGCCGGCCCAGCCGCCGTCCGACGAACCGACGCTCGATCAGCTCCTGGCCGAGCCGATCGTGCGGCAGCTCATGCGGAGCGACCGGACGGACGAAGCGGCCATCCGCCATCTGGTGCAGGCGGCCGCGGCTGCCCGACTAGCCTCGCAGGCGCGCGATGGTTCCAGCACGGATGGTTCCAGCACGGATGATCCCGGCACGGATGCCCCCCAGGCAATCGTTCGGCTGCTGCACGAGACTGCCCGGCTGTGGTCCAGGCACTATGACAGGGAGGTGCGCGCCCTGTTTCCGGGCATGACCCGCGCGCGATGCGCTGTCCTCAGCCATCTGGCGCGGCACGAAGGCGTCAATCTGGTCACCCTGGCTGGAATTCTCGACATCAGGCCAATTTCACTGGTTCGCCTGCTCGACCGGCTGGAGGCGGCCGAATTCGTCGTGCGCAGGCCTGATCCTGACGATCGCCGCGTTCGCGTCCTGGCGCTCACCGCCAAGGCCCTGCCGATCGTCGAACGCATCGATGACCTGACGAGGAAGATCTACGACGACCTGCAGCTTGGACTCTCCAAAGCCGAGGCAAGCCAGCTGCACGCGCTTCTCTTCCGCGTTGGATCGAAGCTTGCCGGCCGCCTAGGCGAGAATCCGCTCTCCGGGCCGCTCCGGCTCCGCCGCCGTGCGTAACCGGGTGCGCCCCCTATCGCGCTTTGGACAGGACCTGTCAGCTGGGACGCTCGATAGAGATCTCAGAGGACTCTCTGATTGGCAGCGACGATACTTGCCCAGCGTCCACTCTCCGCTCGGTCAACAGATACTTGCCTGGCTGATTAGAAATAGAGATCAGCCGCAGCCTTTCAGTCATCTGCTTGTTTCAACGAGTTTCAGCCCGACGTCCGTGAGACACTTGCTCAACCAGTTTGCCGTTCTTGGATTGGTCGAGGTTCCAAAAGCCCCTGTTACGTGCCGTCGGGGAGATATCGTCGCTACTCCAAAGCTACAGGAAAGGCTTGAGGAGTACGCCGAACGCATAAAGGCCATCATTTCGCATCACCGTGGTATCGGCTCGAACTCATCTCAATCCGGCAGCACCCCTTCCGCGGTCCTTGAATAGTGGAAAAGTCCACTGTCCTGGCGCTTGCGCTACCGCTGCTGGCAGGCGCCTGCATGGTCGGGCCCGATTTCGAGCGTCCCGAAACGACCAAGACGACGACCTACGCTGCAGCGGTCGACGCACCGCTGCCGGTTGACCAGCGCCTCGTGCAGGGTGGCGCGCTCAACGGCAATTGGTGGTCGGAGTTCCGGGCACCCGGCCTCGATTCCGTCGTCGACCAGGCGATAGCCGACAATCAGGACATTGCGGCCGCCCGGGCGCGTGTGGCCGAGGCGCAGGAATCCGTGAAGGCGGCGACAGGCGCGCTGCTGCCGCAGCTATCGGTTGGCGCCAACGCAACGAACACCAAGTATGGACCGGCCTTGATCGGGCCGTCCGGCTTCGTCATCCCGACTTTCACGGCCTACACCGCCGGGCCCAATGCCAGCTTCCCGACCGACTTGTTCGGCGGCGGCCGGCGCCTGGTCGAGCAGAAGGCGGCGCTGGCCGAGTACCACCACTACGAGCTGGAGGCGGCGCATCTGACGCTGGAAGGCAACGTCGTCGCGCAGGCTTTTGCGATGGCGGCCTCGCGCGCCCAGGTCACGGCCGTGCGGTCTATCATCGACAACGACAGCCAAAACGTGCGTCTCGTCGAGACGGCGATCGGGATTGGCTCGGCAACGCAGACTCAGCTGGTCGCCGCGCAAAGCCAGCTCGCGAACGACCGCACCTTGCTGCCGGCGCTGCGCCAGCAGCTTGCTGTATCGCGCCATGCCTTGGCGATCCTGCTGAGCAAGGCGCCGGCCGAGTGGTCGCCGCCCGATTTCGCGCTCGAGGACTTCACCCTGCCGGCGGAAATTCCCGCAGCCTTGCCGTCCGAGCTGGCCCACCATCGGCCTGATATCCTCGCCGCTGAAGCGCAGCTGCACGCGGCCTGTGCCGAGATCGGGGTAGCGACCGCCAACCTGTACCCCCAGCTCACATTGACAGCGGGCGTCACCGCCCAGTCGCTGGCGCTTGGCGGACCGTTCTCCGCCGCCTGGAGCGTCGCGGCCGGGCTTCTGCAGCCGATCTTCGACGGCGGCCAGCTCAGCGCGCAACGGCGGGCCGCCATCGATCGATACGATTCCGCCCTCGCGACCTACAGGCAGACCGTCGTCACCGCGCTCGGCCAGGTCGCCGACCAGTTGCAGGCCCTCGCCAATGATGCCGACCAGCTTCGCTCCCAGGAGGAAGCGGTGCGTACAGCCGTGTCGGCGCTCGACCTCGCTCGCCGCAGTTTCACACTCGGCAATACCGGTATCGTTGACGTGATCGATGCGCAGCGTCTGTTCGCGGAAGCCGAGCTCGGTCGGTCGCGCGCCCGTGCACAGCGTCTGATGGACACCGCCCAGCTCTATCTGGCACTGGGCGGCGCGTCGCTTACGGGCGCCGGAGCTCCGGCGCCGCATGGACCAATCCGCGGTCCGCGATAGGTGTTCATGTCCGACGATCGCGTCTCGCGGCACTCCCAACAGCGAACGGCCTACCTGATCTCCCGGGCGCGCTTGCCGGCGAGAACGGAGGCCCGCCCGGCGCCATCAGAGATTTCCTTGAGCCGATAGTTGATCGGCGCTTCGTTTGCGAACGCGACCTCGATGAAGCGCGTCGAACCGGCCTCCAGGCCAACGCTCCGAAACGCAGTGTTATGAGGGCCAACGACCCAGACATCATAGTGGCCCGGAGCGAGATCCACCCGCATCCAGGTTTGATTGATCAGTGAGCCGACATTCGTCCGGCCAACCATGATTGGAGCGATCGTGACAAGCCTGCTTCCCACAAGATAGAGGGCGGCTTTGCCGACTGATGGCGCCACAAACTGCTTGCCAGCGGCATCGTCAGTTGGCGTGGCCAACGGGATTTCGGGCTCGCCGTCGCTCGCGAACACCGTCGCGACGAGCTGGGCCGCCCAACGCTTCATTGCCGATCTCCCCCATCCCGCGCTCGCGTTTGCCAGCCGACGGCGCAGCCGTGCGAATGAAGGCCGCGACCGGGTTGAACACGTCCCCAATGAAAAGGGCGTCCCGACCTTCGTCGGAAGGGCTCTAAACGCGCAAGTCTTCACGGCATGCTTCGCTGAACGCCCGAAGCGCACGACGACTCCGCGCCGCTGACCTCGAAGTCCTTGCTGCAAGGATGCCTCCCTGTTCGATCGCAATCGCGTCGTCCGCGCCGCTATTCGTCGGTTGTCCCTCCGCACACATCCCCCGCTTGACGAGGCGTGGGCCAAAGATGTTGATGGAAGCTGCGAACGAAAACCCCATATCCGCTGCACTCGGTGTTGAGGGGAATTCAGGAATGCCCAATCGCGGTGACCTTGCCGATCTGACCGCGTTCATCACTGTCGCAGATGAGCTGAGCTTTCGGGCAGCCGCTTTGCGGCTCGGCGTCACGCCCTCCGCGCTCAGTCATTCGATGCGCCAACTCGAAGAGCGCCTCAAGGTGCGTTTGCTGAACCGCACGACGCGCAGCGTCTCACTGACCGACGCCGGGCTTCGTTTGCTGGAGCGGCTGCGACCGGCCATGGATCAGGTTGCCGGCGCGTTGGAGAATCTGAACCAGGAGCGAAGCCGGCCCTTTGGGCGTCTGCGGATCTACGCCACGCATATGGCGGCAGTGGCGGTGATCGCTCCGATCTGGCAGCGCTTCCTGTCGACCTATCCGGAGGTCCACCTTGAGGTTCAGGCGGGCGAGGCGAACATCGATATCGTGGCAAAGGGATTCGACGCCGGAATTGGACCGCGGGACCGCTTGGCGGCCGACATGATTGCGGTCCGGGTGATGGGACCGCTGAAGACGGCCGTGGTTGGCGCACCCGCCTACTTCGCGCGGCAGCGACCGCCGCACATCCCCGACGATCTCGCCGGACATAGCTGCGTCCAATATCGCCGAGGTGCCGATGGCGCCGTTTTCGATTGGCCGTTCGAGCGCAACGGCAAGTCACAGAAGATCTCGGTGGAAGGCCGGGTGATGGTCAACGAGGTCGATCTTGCCGTGCGCGCAGCGGTCGATGGCCTGGGGATTGCGTATTTGACTGAAGCTCTGGTCGAACCCTTCCTGCGCTCAGGACATCTGGTCCGGGTGTTGGAGGACTGGTCGCCCAGCTTCGAGGGACTCTTTCTATATTATCCCGGGCGTCGGCAGGTTCCGGCCGCTCTGCGTGCCCTCATCGATATGATCCGCTCGCCTCACGGCGCGGCGCCGGCAAAGAGCCTGGTCGACAACCCCTTCGTGGGCGACTGACCGGCAACCGCTACGTCGAACCTAGGAACAGCCGCTTTGAACGCTGGCTACCGCGGCCTCGAACTTGTTCTGGGCGGCTCGAAGTGTCGCGAATTCCGGCGAGCAATCCTCGTTCCAGTCGTTGCTTCGCATACACCTTGCATAGTCCCTCGACGCGCCGACGACCGCGACATGCGCCGCCCTGTGCTTGTCGAGTGCAGCTTGACAATCTGAAGTGTCCGCGGCGGAGCTGTGCACGACACATTGAACCAGAGCAATTGCCAGGAGTCGTGGCGCATTGACGATCATACGACAGACCCTTTCGACGCATGCAGTGCGTCGTAGAGAAGGTGTCGATCGCGTTCTGAAAAGAAAATCCAGTAACTGTTGCACTCGGTGTTGAGGGATATTCACCAACCCGGCGCGATCGCCCTGGTTCGCGACGTCCGCGGTCTATTCCTGAACAACGCCGATTCGCGTCCCGGGCGATCGAAGTGGGAGGTGGCCGAAGGCCGGAGAGGTCATACGAGTGTCGGCCGTCTGAAAGCGATGCCCTCGCTATGCGGGCACGTCCCCTCATATGCCAGGGTCATCACATGTGATCGATGCAAAGAGATTTCCATCGTCTCGGCCAAGGCCCCCTTCGGTCGAGACGACGGAAATTGGCACATGCGATAGCCCTGCCGCGTATGGCGAGAGGAGGAAAGTAATGAACGCACTCTAATCCCACTTCCGATCGAGGAAATGCCGCACATCGTCGGTGAACTGGCGCGGCGCCTGCAGCATCGAGAAGTGACTGACCTCCGGCTGCAGCAGCAGGCCGGCGTTGGGAATTGTCCCGGCCATGAACTCGGTGTTCTCGCGATGGATGGCCTCGTCGTGGTCGGCGTCGACGATCCAGGTCGGCACCTTGATGGCGCCGAGATCGGCGGCGGTCCAATGCGGCTGGGTCGCCCACATGGTGCTGATCTCATCGACGAAGCTCTTGTACTGCCCGGGCGTCGCCGAGAGCGCCTCGTACTCCTTCTCCGCCCGCGCGATGAATTCCTGGAACACGGGACTCTTGTCCACGTCCTTCACACCGCTCGGATCGGAATTGGCGGCAAAGGCGAACAGCCGCGAGACGCGCTCGGGATGGCTCATCGCCAGGCTCAATCCGAGGATGGCGCCGTCGCTCCAGCCCACGATCGCCGCCTGGGGAATGCCCAGGAAATCCATCAGGCCGATGACGTCGGACGCCATCAACGCATAGCCGTAGGGCTGGGCGTTGCGCGTGCTGCGGCCGTGACCGCGGCTGTCCATGACGATGACGCGATGGGTCTCGGCCAGGGCGGGCACCTGGCTACCCCAGTAGTTCGAATTGGCCAGCCCGCCATGCAGCAGGACGACCGGCGGCCCGCTGCCGAACGTCGCGTACCAGATTGAAATGCCGTTGACCGCGGCGTGGCCGCTGGTCTGCGGCGTCGGCAATGAAGGCGTGGGCGGCAGCGTCATCCAGCGCGGCACGGGTTGCGCCGAGGCGGACACCGCGACCAGCCCGGCCAGCAGGCAGCCGATGACGATTTGCAACAGTCGATGCATGGCGTTCTGGATCCCTGAAGCGGTCGCGATGATACCGCAGGACCGGAACAAAGAAGCCAGCATCACTTGTTCTGGCGCTCGGTTGGGCAGGCGACCAAACCATGCTCCCGGCCATGCAGCCCAAGGCTATCGCATATGGCAATTTCCGTCGTCTCGACCGGAGCGCGAAGCGCGGAGCGGAGGAGACCCTTCTCTCCACAATAAGCAGCTTATCGTTGAGGGAAGGTCTCTCCGCTCGGCCCTGCGGGCCTCGGTCGAGACGAGACCAAGCACAGACGATAGCCCTGGCCCTGCAGCCCGTGTGAACAAAGCAACCCCAGCCCCTCGTCCGCGTAATACCCTCGGGGTTCTCACGCCGTCTGGAGGTTCGCCTTGGTCTTAAGGGAGAAGCTTGGCGCCCATCGCCGATGGATGATTGGTGCCGGGCTCCTGGTCGTGGCGCTCGCAGGCTATTTCGGCTGGCATGGCTGGCAGGCGCATGAGGCCGCGGTCAGGCAGGCGCAAAAGCCGCCAACCGCCATTCCCGTCAAGGTCGTCGCGGTGCGGAGCGCCGACTTTCCGGTCTACCTCAAGGGTCTCGGCACGGTGCAGCCCTTCGACACGGTCACGGTGAAGAGCCGCGTCGATGGACAAGTGATCAAGGTCGCCTTCAAGCAGGGCGAGATGGTGAAGGAAGGCGACATTCTGGTGCAGATCGACGCAAAGCCGTACCAGGCGGCGCTCGACCAAGCCTTGGCCAAGAAGGCGCAGGACGAGGCCAACCTCAAGAACGCGGAGACAAATCTCGAGCGTTACGGCGACCTGGCGAAGCGCGATTTCGCGTCTCGCCAGCAAGTCGACACCCAGCAGGCCTCGGTCGACCAGCTCACCGCCCAGCTCAAGGGTGACGAGGCGATGATCGACAGTGCGCAGACCCAGCTCGACTACACGACCATAAAGTCGCCGCTCACCGGCCGCGCCGGCTTTCGCCTGGTCGACCTCGGCAACATTGTCCATGCCAACGACACGACCGGCATGGTGAGCATCGTCCGCATGCAGCCGATCTCCGTCGTATTCACGGCGCCGGAGGAGAATGTCCCCGACGTCACCAAGGCACTGGCCAACGGCGACGTGCCGGCCGATGCGCTGACGTCCGACGGAAAGCGGGTCTTGTCGAAGGGCAAGCTCGCCCTCCTGAACAACGAGGTCGACCAGGCAAGCGGCACGATCCGCATGAAGGCCAGCTTCGACAACAATGACAATGCGCTGTGGCCCGGCCTCTCGGTGACCACGCGCATCCTGGTGCGGACGGTGAAGAACGCCACCGTCCTGGCCCAGGACGCGATCCAGCACGGCCCGAACGGATTGTTCGTGTTCGTCGTCGGCCCGGACAACAAGGTGCAGACCAAGGAGATCAAGGTCGCCGAACAGGACCGCCAAGACGCCGTCGTGACCGACGGCCTTGCCGCCGGCCAGAAGGTGGTGCTGAGCGGCCAGTATCGACTGGAGAACGGCGCAACGGTCCAGCCCACGGACGCGGAGACGCCGACTCCCGTCGCCTCGGCCACGATCGCGGAGGCGCCGCCGGCCGCGGAGACGGCGCCGGCGCCGAAGCCCTGACCATGGACGGCGAAACTCCGGGAGAGAGCGCCGCCGCCGCGGACAAGGAGGTCACCGCGACGGGCGGCGGGATTTCGGCGCCGTTCATCCGCCATCCGATCGCGACGTCGCTGCTGATGGTCGGCATCCTGTTCATGGGCATCGTCGCCTATCCGAAGCTGCCGGTGGCCCCGCTGCCCCAGGTCGACTTCCCCACCATCCAGGTATCCGCCCAACTGCCCGGCGCCAGCCCGGAAACGATGGCGTCGGCGGTGGCGCAGCCCCTGGAAACCCAGTTCGCGCAGATCCCCGGCGTCAGCCAGGAGACCTCGATCAGCACCCTGGGGTCGACGTCGATCACCGTGCAGTTCGACCTCGACCGCAACATCGACGGCGCGGCCAACGACATCATCGCCGCGATCAATGCGGCGGGCGGCCAGCTGCCGAAGAACCTGCCGTCGCCGCCGACCTACCGGAAGGTCAATCCGGCCGACGCACCGATCCTGTTGCTGGGCGCCACCTCCGACACGTTGCCGCTCACCGAGGTCGACGACAATGTCGAGACCAAGCTCGCCCAGCAGATCAGCCAGATCTCCGGCGTGTCGCAGGTGCTGGTCGGCGGCCAGCAGAAGCGCGCGGTGCGCATCCAGCTCGATCCGGCCAAGCTGGTGGCCAAGAACCTGTCGCTCGAGGACGTGCGCGCGCCGCTCTCGATCGCCACCGTCGACAGTCCCAAAGGCACGATCGACGGACCCACCCATTCCTACACGATCTACGACAACGACCAGCTGACCGAAGCCGATCCGTGGAACGACGTGATCGTGGGCTTCCGCAACAACGGGCCGCTGCGCGTGCGCGACATCGGCGCGGCGGTGACCGGCCCCGAAGACGCCAAGCAGGCGGCCTGGGCGGACGGCAAGCGCGGCGTCTTCCTGGTGATCTACGGCCAGCCCGGCGCCAACGTGATCAACACGGTCGAGCGCATCACCAAGGCGCTGCCGCACCTCAAGGAAACCTTCCCGCCGGGGATCAGGATCTCGACGCTGTCCGACCGCACGCAGACGATCCGCGCGTCGGTGCAGGACGTGCAGTTCACCCTCCTGCTCACCATTGCGCTGGTGGTGATGGTGATCTTCCTCTTCCTGCGCAACGTGTGGGCGACGATCATCCCCAGCGTCACCGTGCCGCTCGCCCTGCTGGGCGCCGCCGCGCTGATGTGGGTGGCGGGCTACAGTCTCGACAATCTCTCGCTGATGGCGCTCACCATCTCGGTGGGCTTCGTGGTCGACGACGCTATCGTGATGCTGGAGAACATCACCCGCTACATCGAGGAAGGCGACAGCCCGATGACCGCCGCGATCAAGGGGTCGCGCGAGATCGCCTTCACCATCGTGTCGATCAGCGTGTCGCTGATCGCCGTGCTGATCCCGCTGTTGCTGATGGGCGGCATCATCGGCCGGCTGTTCCGCGAGTTCGCGGTGACGCTCTCGATGGCGATCGTCGTTTCGGCCTTCGTCTCGCTGACGCTGACCCCGATGATGGCCTCGCGCTTCCTCAAGTCCGAGAAAGAGGTCAAGCATGGCCGCCTCTACCAGTGGAGCGAACGCGCCTTCGACCGGCTGCTGAAAGGCTACGAACGCGGTCTCGACTTCGTGCTCGACCATCGTTTCCCCACGCTGCTGGTATTCCTGGCAACACTGGCCCTGTCGGTCGTCCTGTTCGTGATGATCCCCAAAGGCTTCTTCCCGCAGCAGGATACCGGCCTGATCACCGGCATCTCCGAGATGGGCCAGGACACCTCTTTCGTGGAGCTGGCCCGCCATCAGGCGGCCCTTGGCGAGGTTGTCGCCAAGGACCCCGCCATCGACCATGTCGCCATGGCGGTGGGCGGCAGCGGCAACCCGCTGAATACCGGCCGCATGTTCATCACGCTGAAGCCGCGCAACCAGCGCGACGTCACCGCCGACCAGGTGATCCGCCGGCTGCAACCGGAACTCGACAAGGTCGAAGGCGCCCGGCTGTTCCTGCAGGCCGCACAGGACGTCAGGGTCGGCGGCCGGGCATCGCGCACGCAGTACCAGTATACGCTGCAGGATCCTGACCTCGGCGAGCTCAACCAGTGGGCGCCCAAGGTGCTCGACAGGCTGAAGACGCTGAAGGAGCTGCGCGACGTGGCGACCGATCAGCAGATTGCCGGCTCGACGCTCACGCTCAAGGTCGATCGCGACCAGGCCTCGCGCTATGGCCTCACGATGCAGGTGATCGACGACACGCTCTACGACGCCTTCGGACAGCGCCAGATCGCCCAGTATTTCACCCAGCTCGCGAGCTACCACGTCATCATGGAAATCCTGCCGGAACTGCAGGGCGAGGTCGATTCGCTGGACAAGATCTATCTCAAGTCGCCCACCACCAGTACCCAGGTGCCTCTTTCGACGTTCGCCAAATGGACGACCGTGCCGGTCCAGCCGCTGTCGATCAGCCATCAGAGCCAGTTCCCGGCGATCACCATCAGCTTCAATCTCGCACCCTCGGTGGCGCTGGGGCAGGCGACGGACGCCATCGATCAGGCCAAGCAGGAGCTCAACCTGCCGCCTACCATCACCACCAGTTTCCAGGGCAATGCCCAGGCGTTCCAGGAGTCGCTTTCGACCGTGCCGCTGCTGATCGTGGGCGCGCTGATCGTGGTCTATCTGGTGCTGGGCGTGCTCTACGAAAGCTACATCCACCCGATCACGATCCTGTCGACCCTGCCGTCGGCGGGTGTCGGCGCGCTGCTGATGCTGATGCTGTTCGGCTTCGACTTCAGCGTCATCGCCCTGATCGGCGTCATCCTGCTGATCGGCATCGTGAAGAAGAACGGCATCATGCTCGTCGATTTTGCGATCGTGGCGGAGCGCCGGGAGAAGAAGTCGGCGCACGATGCCATCCGGCAGGCCGCCCTGCTGCGTTTCCGGCCCATCATGATGACCACCTTCGCGGCCTTGCTAGGCGGCGTGCCGCTCATGCTGGGGACAGGGACGGGCTCGGAAATCCGCCAGCCGCTCGGCTATGCGATGGTGGGCGGCCTCATCGTCAGCCAGGCGCTCACCCTCTTCACGACGCCCGTCATCTACCTTTATCTCGACGAGCTGTCGGGCCGGCTGAAGGGCTGGCGCGCGCACTTATTTCCGGGCACCCGTCATCGAGCCAAAGCTCACTGACATCCATGCAGTTTCGCCTGCGATGCCGCGTCGCGCACCACGAACGCGGTCCTTATTTGGCAAACTCAATGCCAAGTTCCGGGAAGGCGCCGAACATGCGGTCAATGGCCTCGCGTTGAATGACGGCGGGATTGCCGGGCTTGGCCGTGAACTTGAACCCGATCACCAGGGCGTTGTCAGTGATGTCGGCGACACCCTGCATCTTGAAAGGCTCGAGAATCTCGGACTTGATCTCGGGAATCTCGAGCATGTCGGTGCCGATCTTCTTCGCCGCCTGGCGCAGCGTCGCGAGATTGGTGTCGCGGGTAAATCGCAGGTTGAATTTCACCGTTGTCCAGTCGCGGCTGAAATTTGTGATCTGGCCGAGCTCGCCGAACGGGATGGTGTGAACTTGGCCGTTCTGATGGCGAAGCTTGATCGAGCGCAGGGTGAAGCCCTCGACGGTGCCCTTTGCCTTGCCGCAGTCGATGTACTCGCCGACGCGGAAAGCGTCATCCGACAGGTAGAAGATGCCCGACACGATGTCCTTGACCAGGGTCTGGCTGCCGAACGAGACGGCGAGACCGAAGACCGAGGCACCGGCGATCAGCGGCGTGATGTTGACCCCGATATCGGCGAGCGCAACAAGCACGGCCACGACGCAGATGACGATCGCTGCCGCCATGCGCATCAGCGGCATCATGGTGCTGAGCCGCGAGGCCGGCGAGCCGGCGGCGGGGTCGGCGACCGATCCGCCCGCACTGCTGCTCTTGCGCTCCATGTAGGGCTCGGTAGCGTACTTGAACAGTTCCCACAGGACGAAGGCCAGAAACAGCGTGATGCCGGCCGTAGTCGACGAGCGGGTGAGATGAGCCCATTCGGTCTCGTTGGCCAGGCCGAGCACTTCGACGACCCAGCTCTCGGCGATCATCACGCCGACGCCGATCAGCACGGCCACGCGCACACAGCGCGCCACGACATCGGGCAGCTTGGGTGAGTTGCTGGCCGGTGTGCGGCCGACGAGCTGCGAGTCGAGCCGCCGGACGAACGCCTGGAGCAGCGTTTCGAAAATCAACAGGCCGATCACGAGGGTGAGCGTCAGCACCATGGCGCTGCTGACATGCACGCGCCCGGAGACCGCGCCGTAGACCTGGGTGGCGGCCAGGACGACAAAGAAGGACGTGGCGACAGGAACCCAGTGGCGGCCGAGCGCGCCGACCAGCGGAGCGACGACGCCTAGGCCGCCAAACCATTGGCGGGCGGCCTCTTTCGACCGCACCACCAGCCAGACGAAGCCCGCGAGGTAAATCAGCCCGCCGATCACCTGAAAGGCCGCGAAGGCCGCCGGCGGCGTGCCGATGGCGAGCAGGACCTGTCCCAGGATTCGCCCCAGGATGAACAGCAGCATCACCACCGAGATACGCATGTACATCGCGCGGGCGTCGGGGTCGCGCACATCGCACAGCCGCGCCTTCGGCATGTCGGGCTGCAGCAGGATGCGGAAGAGCAGAACGTAGAGGCGCCAACTGAAGATGCCCATCAGCACCGCTGCGGCGAGCTTGTCCTGGCCGATGCCGCCTGAGAACCAGGCGCCCACGGCGGCGTGGCAGATCAGCCAGACGGCCAGCACCCCCAGCCCGTCGAGCAGCGCCAGAAGCCCGAGATTGATCAATGACCGCATTCCCTGCTGCGGGCCGGCGCCGGCCGCGAGCCGCGCCCGCAAACGGCCCAGTATCCTGCGCAGCCCTGCTTCCGCAGCCACGGCGACAGCGCCGATGAGCCCCAGCAGCAGCACGAATGAAGGGGCGCCGCGGCCGCCTTTGGAACGCTGGTCGAGCAGGCCGGGAATGAGGGCAAGCTCGGCGCCGAGCACCGGAGTACCGAGGGCCACCTGCTCCGCCCTATCCAGGAAGATGGCGAACTCGTCCGGACCCTCTTCGGCCGCCGGCTTCGCGATCGGCTTGGACGCGACCGCCGGCGCGCCCTTGCCGGTTTTCGGCTGCGCCGCCGAGGGCGGTGGGGGCGCGGCCAGGCCACCCTCGGCCTTCAGCTTCTCGGTGACTGAATTGCTGATGGCATCGACCAGGGAGTCGAATTGCTCCTGTGACATGCCTGCCGGCGGCGGCGCCGTAGCCGGCGCCTGCGCGGAGACGGCGACGGCGCTCGCGAGGAGCATCGATGCCGCCATGGCGATCGAACGGAGCATCGACATGGATACATGCCTTCCCTTGGCGCTCAGGCTGTTCCGGCGATCCGGCCGTACTGCCTCGCGCGATGCGACCGAAGTCGGACACGTACGAGACCGATGCGAAATTGGATGAACGAAAATCGCGAAGGCTTCTTTGGCCAGACGTCGATGGGCAAATCCCAGCATGAAATGAGCCCCGATTTCTGGACGATGTCCAGACCCTGACGACAAACCGGTTGTAGATCATGCTGTCACGCTGCGCGCCGTTATTCACCCATGCGACCACTTCCCACAACTGTCGCCCGGAGTGAGTCACGGCTTGCCTAACCTGCTGACAGGCTTGCACTTTCCGCTGACGTTTCAGATCGGGTGACGCGCCATGCCGCGGGCACCAGCGCCCGGTCTCTCATTGATGATGAAGCCGCTCCACGGTGCTACGGTGCCGGGCGGCGGGGTACCGGTTGCGCGCTGCTCGCCGCCGGAACGGCGTGCAGCCCAGGCACAGGAGAGCCCTGATGTTGAACCCGACCGCGATTCTCGCTCAAGCCTTCGGCGATCATCTCGCGGAGCTCTACTTCGACGCCTTCGGCCGACGTGAAGCGCACTTTGGCGACATGATTCGCGAGGGCGCAAAGCTCATCTTCGAGCTGCTGAGCGGCAGCGACGCGCTTTACCATGACGCCGAGCACACGGCGTTCGTGACGCTGGTCGGCCAGGACATCTTGCGCGGCCGCAGGCTCAAGCGCGACGTCGCGCCGGAAGACTGGCTTCACTTTACCCTGGCGACGCTGGCCCATGACATCGGCTATGTGCGCGGGGTCTGCCGGGGCGACAGCGACGGCGCTTATGTGATCAACGACAAAGGCGAGGTCACGACGCTGCCGCGCGGCGCTTCCGATGCGAGCCTGACGCCCTATCATATCGAACGCTCGAAAATCTTCGTGCGCGAGCGCTTCGTGCTGCATCCGATCATCGACGCCGAACGTGTTGCCCGCGCCATCGAGCTGACGCGGTTCCCGGTGCCCGAGGACGAGTTGCACCAGGAAACCGATACGGAGGCCGGGCTCGTGCGAGCGGCCGATCTGATCGGACAGCTCGCCGATCCGTTCTATCCGCGAAAGCTCAACGCCCTGTTCCACGAGTTCGAGGAGATCGGCGTGAACGCCCGGCTCGGTTACAAG
>DATHNU010000505.1:0-3026 GCA_035485695.1 Reyranella sp.
GAGCCGGCGTCGTTGGCCAAGGCCGGCAGCGCCAGCAACGAACCGGCCAATACCGCCCGGCGCGCTATCGAAGCAGGAATGGCTTTCTCCGTCCGTGGGCCGCGGCTGCCTACGCCGCGAATATGGCCTGGCGTGGGCATAACCCGATCGCCCGCAGCAATTGAGGGGGAGACGGGCTCTACCACCCGCGCACCGATGCGGTAAGCTGATCGCCGCATGGCTCACCCGCCCTCACCCGAGCAGCGCATCGACGCGCCCGTTTTGACGGCCTTGTCGGGAAGCACGCCCGGCCGCAGCGAGTCGCGCCTGCGCATGACGTTGCGTCACGGCCTGCCTGTGCTGGGCGTCGTCGTGGTGGTCATGCTGGTCGCCGTCATTGCGTATTACGTCTACGAGAGCAACCGCCGCGGCGCCGTGGCGCTCAGCAACGACCTGGTCACGGCGATCGACCGGCGGGTCGCCGTCCAGACGCGTGCCTATCTGGCGCCGGCCGAGCAATTCCTCGAGCTTGCCGACGCCGCGGCGGCCGGCCGCGGCGTGTTCGAAGGCGGTCCTGAGGTCGAGCTGTTCGCCTTGCATGCGCTGGGCGGAATCGACCCTGCCGCGGCGTTCAGCTATTCCGATCCCGAGGGCAACTTCCTGTACGTGCTGCGCAATGCGCAGGGCGGCTTCGACACCAAGACGGTCGACCGCCGCAACGGCGGCCACCGCGTGACCTGGGTCCGGCGCGACGCCGAGGGCAAGGTGGTCGCCACCGAGGAAGTCCAGGACGACACGTTCGATCCGCGCACGCGGCCCTGGTACCAGGGCGCGGAGCAGACCAAGAAGCCGTTCTGGACCGACACCTACCTGTTCTTCACCTTGCAGAAGCCCGGCATCACCTTCTCGATCCCCCACTTCGACGCCGACGGCAAGCTGCAGAGCGTGCTGGGTGTCGATATCGAGCTCGCCACGCTCTGTGCCTTCCTGAAGCAGCTCGGCATCGGCGTCAGCGGCAAGGCCCTGATCATCGATCGGACTGGCCGCGTGGTTGCCTATCCTAGCGACAACTGGTTGCCGGCCGACAAGGCCGAAGTACAGGCGCCGATGCTCGATGAGCTGGGCGATCCCGTGCTGGTACGCGCCTACAACCGGCTGAGGATCGAGGGCTATGGCCGCAAGGTGCTCGATTTCGGCGACCGGCGCATCATCGTCTCGTCCGAGCCGGTGAGCATGCTGACCGGCCGCGACTGGGTCGTCCTCATCGTCGTGCCCGAGACCGATTTCGTGGGTTTCGTCACCGACAGCGGCCTGGCCGCGCTCATCATGTCGATCATCGTGGTGCTGATCGTCGCCGCCCTCTCCGGGCTGCTGGCCTGGCGCAACGTGGCTGCCGAGCGGCGCATTTCGGCCGCCGCGACGCTGCAGAGCGCGCTCGAGACCCGCACCCGGACCTTCGTCGAGCTGGCGCGCGCCAGCGGACCGGCCGACGGCGCCGAGGCCGAGGGCCTGGAAAGTGCGTCGGAAACCGCCGCCTCCGCCTGCGCGGCCAAGCGGGTGGCGGTGTGGCGGCTCAGCCCCGACCGCACCGCTCTCTTGTGCGAGGATTGCTTCGACCAGGTCGCCCACGACCACACGACCGGCATGGAACTGCACCGCGACCAGCTGCCCGACCTGTTCGCCGCGCTGGGCAACGGCGCGCCGATCGACGTCGCCGATGCGAGCAGCGATCGCCGGACATCCGGGTTGTTCGAAAGCTATCTGGCGCCGCTCGGGATCAGCAGCATCTACATCGTCCCCATCATCTCGCGCGGCCGGCTGCTCGGCATGCTGACGGTCGAGGATCCGCAGCGCGGCGATCACGCCGCCAGCCTGGTGGCCTTTTGCGACGCGCTGACGGTCGTGCTGGCGCTGCGCTATGCAGCCGTCGCCGCGCCCGCGCCGGTGGTCTCGCGGGCGGCGGCCACCGTGAGCAGCGGCGCCGGCGCCGGCGGCGCCGCCCCGTTCGAGAGCTTCGGCCAGCGCCAGTCGCGGCTCGAGCAGACGCTGATGCGGCAGAACGTATCGCTCGACGACCTGGGCGACAGCGCCATCGACCAGGCCGCGATCGGCATTCTCAAGCTGCCCGACTGGACGACGGTGGCGCAGCGGATGCCCGACAGCGACGAGGCCACGGCAATGGACGCCATCGTCGACGAGCTGCGCCTCGTCCTCGAACAAAGCGGAGTAGCCTACGCGGCCCTGCTCGGCGACCAGATCGTGCTGGCGGCGTTCTCGCGTGACAAGAATATGGTCGCGGGCTGCGCGCACTGCGTGGCGACGGCGATGCTCGATCTGCGCGACCGCCTGTTCGGGCTCGAGGAGAAGTGGAACACCAGCCTCGACTTCCGCCTCGCCATCGATGTCGGCACCGTGATGGCCTCGGCCGTCGCCACCGATCCGCCGAGCCGCAACCTGTGGGGCGGCGCGGTCGGCATCGCCAAGGTCCTGGCCGACACCGCGGCGCGGCGCACCATCGTGGCATCGGAGACCGCCTACGAGATGCTCTCGGACCATTTCCTGTTCCGCCCGCGCGGCAGCTATTTCCTGCCCGAGACCGGCAACATGCGCACCTTCGTGCTGGTCGGCCGCATATGATCGCCCGCACGGCCGGCGACCAACCGTCCCGCTTCCGGTTCAGGCGTTTCCTGGCGGCTGTCGGTTCACGCACGATCGCGAGCTCGCGGCTTCTGCTGCTTTTCGTGTCGCTCGCCGCCACTGTCCTGATCGTGGCCGCGCGGCGCAGCACGTGGCAGGGTCCGGTCCGGACCGAGTTCATGCGCGTGCTGCACGGGGTCGCCGTGCGCTCGCTGCCCACCACCGCCGCCACCGGCCTGCTGGTGGGCTTCGCCCTGGTGACGCAGGCCGTCTACTGGCTGGAACAGACGGGAACGACCGGGCTGGTCGGCCCGGTGATCGTGGTCCTGCTGATCCGCGAGCTGGTGCCCATCCTGATCGGCTTGATCGTGTTCGGCCGCAGCGGCACCGCCACCCTGATCGAGCTCGGC
>DATHNU010000506.1:0-2199 GCA_035485695.1 Reyranella sp.
GTGGGTCATGCACCTCGTCCAACCCCCTCACCCAGCCTCTCTCCCTAGCGGGGGAGAGGAGTCCGAGGCGAATTGCGCTACGCTGCGGCATGCTGCAGGCCGGCGCGGAACAGAGGATCCTGCGACTGTCGATCGGCGTCACGGTCGTCGTCTCGCTATTCGGCGTCGTGTTCGGCCTGCTGTCGGGCTCGCTGTCGATCGTGTTCGATGGCGTGTTCTCCGCCATCGATGCGGCAATGTCGGGTCTGGCGCTGTTCGTCTCGCGGCTGGTCAGCGGACAGAACGAGAACCGGCGTTTCCAGTTCGGCTACTGGCACATCGAGCCCATGGTGCTGGCCTTCAACGGCGGCACGCTGATGCTGCTCTGCTTCTATGCCTTCCTGAATGCAGTCGACAGCCTGCTGGCCGGCGGCCGCCAGCTCGATTTCGACTGGGCGATCGCCTATGCGGTCACGGTCTGCATCGTCTGCTTCGGGATGGGCTTCTACGAGTTCCGGGCCAACCGCAAGATCGCCTCGGACTTCGTGCGCCTCGACGCGCAGAGCTGGTTGATGTCGGCGGCGGTCACCTCGGCGCTTCTGGTCGCCTTCGCCATCGCCTGGTCGCTCAAGGGCACGCCCTACGGCGACCTCACGCCCTACGCCGATCCGGTCGTGCTGGCCTTGCTGACGCTCTGCCTGGTGTTCGTGCCGATCCGCACCGTGCGCAAGGCGCTGCAGGAAATCCTGCTGATCACCCCACCCGAGCTCGACGCCCATGTCAGGAGCGTCATGGACGCCGTCGTCGCCCGCCACGGCTTCAAGACCTACACGAGCTATGTCGCCAAGGTCGGACGTGCCCAGTTCATCGAGATCCACCTTGCCGTTCCGGCCGGCATGCAGCTCGGCGATATCACCGCCGTCGACGCGATTCGTCGCGAGATCGCAGAGGCGATCGGCGGCGAGGGCCCGCAACGCTGGCTCACCATCGACTTTACCGCCGACCCGAGGTGGCTATGAAGATGAGGTCCTTCGCTTCGCTCAGGACGACAAGGGCCCTAGAGGGCCCTTGTCGGATTTGACCTTTTCGCCGGAAGATCCCATGTCAGGGGGACTTCGAGGAAACGTCGCGCGATGTACACAGCCACAACCCGTGCCATGCAGGTGACCGTCAGGCCGCAATATCTGCCTGACGAGTCCGATCCGGATAAATCCCAGTTCGTGTGGTCCTATCAGGTCCGCATCGAAAACAAGGGCGATATCGCGGTGCAGTTGCGCAGCCGTCATTGGAAGATCACCGATGCGCTCGGCCGCCAGCAGGACGTCAAGGGACCCGGCGTGGTCGGCAAGACGCCGATGCTGCGCCCCGGCGAAGTGTTCGAGTACACTTCCGGCACGTCGCTCTCCACGCCCTGGGGCTCCATGGGCGGCGCGTACCAGATGGTGAGCGAGTCCGGCGAGAACTTCGATATCGAGATTCCGACCTTTTCACTCGACACGCCTGCCGCCGAGCGCCGTCTCAATTGAGAGGAACGACATGAACAGGATGCTGAAGAAGGGCGAGATGGTCTCGCTCGCCACCGCCCCGGTGCGTCCCTCGCGCGAGGAAGCCGAAGCCGCGGTCCGCACGCTGCTGCGCTGGGCGGGCGACGATCCAGACCGCGAGGGGCTGGCCGGCACGCCCGATCGCGTCGTGCGCTCCTACGAGGAATTCTTCGCCGGCTACGACCAGGATCCGCGCGACATGCTGCAACGGACCTTCGAGGAGGTCGAGGGCTACGACGAGGTCGTGGCGCTGCGCGACATCCGCCTCGAATCGCACTGCGAGCACCACATGGTGCCGATCATCGGCAAGGTGCATGTCGGTTACCTGCCCGACAAGCGCGTCGTCGGCATCAGCAAGCTGGCGCGCGTGGTCGACGCCTACGCCCACCGCCTGCAGATCCAGGAGAAGCTCACGGCGCAGATCGCCAACACGTTGCAGGAAGTGCTGCAGCCGCGCGGCGTCGCCGTCGTCATCGAGGCGGCGCACCAGTGCATGACCACGCGCGGCGTGCACAAGTCAGACGTCACCATGGTGACCAGCCGCATGCTGGGCGCCTTCCGCGACAATGGCGAGACGCGCCGAGAGTTCCTGACCATGATCGGTCGCGCATCCATCTAGCTGGAGTTTCGTTTGGCCGGTGAGATTGTCGATTCTGTCGAAATGCTGCGTCGCCTG
>DATHNU010000507.1:0-9244 GCA_035485695.1 Reyranella sp.
GCGAACCAGCGGCGCGCGGCTTCGCTGCGGCCGGCCGTCGCGAACAGATCGTGTGACAGGAGCGCCTCGACATCGAGCAGCGCTTCGGCCGCGCGCGACAGCGGCGCCGACGGATTGAGCCGGCGCAAGCGCGCGATCAAGGCATCGGTCGCTTCCGCCTGGGCGAGGTCGGTCTTGGTCAGCACCAACCGGTCGGCGACGGCGACCTGCTTGGTGCACTCGGGTTGGCGCGCCAGCTGCGCCGTGCCGTTCACCGCATCGACCGTGGTGATGACGTTGCCCAGGCGGAAATGGTGCCTGAGCACGGGGTCGGCCTGCACCGTCGAGAGGATGGGGAACGGGTCGGCCAAGCCGGTACTTTCGACGATCAGGCGCCGGAAGCGCGGCGCTTGCCCCCGCTCGCGCTTGGAATGCAGGTCCTTGATCGCCTCCGACAGCTCGCCGCGAATGGTGCAGCACAGGCAGCCCGACTGCAGCAGCACCATGGTGTCGTCGATGCGCTCCAGGAGATGGTGATCGAGCCCGACCTCGCCGAACTCGTTGATCAGCACCGCGGTATCGGCGAGCGCGGGATGGCTGAGCAAGCGCTGCAGAAGCGTGGTTTTGCCCGAGCCCAGGAAGCCCGTGATCAGGTTGACCGGGATGAAGACCGGCTCAGCCACCGGAGGCCTCCAGCCGGAGGATGAGGTCGGGATCCAGCGGATCGCAGGGCCGGCCGAGGAGCTTCTCGGCCGTCGCCCAGAGGTGGGAGAGATTGTCGACGATCTCGGTCTTGCCCGTCGCCGTCGACAGGACGTAGGAGCTCGCCTGCCAGTCGCTGAGCGTCAGGCCATAGTAATTGAGCACGCGGCTCGCGCAGGCGATGCGATGGGCCCGTTCGCGCCGGCGCTGCAGGCCATCGACATTGCGCGTGAAGAGGCCGGGGCGCGCGGCGGCATCGGTCCAATGACCCGAGCCGCCCAGGACACCACACAGCGCGCACATTATCTCTCTCCTCCTAGCCCGTCGTCCCGAGCGAAGCGCCGAAGGCGCGAAGTCGAGGGACCTTCCTTCCACAAACAGCCGCAAATTGTGGAGAGAAGGTCTCTCCACTACGCCTCGTGGAGTTTACTCCGAGGGCCTCCGAGGGGCTCGGCTCCGGTGGAGACGACGGAGTAATCACTTCTTCCTCGGCGACCGCTTGGCGAAGTCGTCGGCCATCTCGTTCATGGTGACGAAGCGCACGCCGGGATGGCCGATCATGTGGTGGTAGAGCCGCTCCAGCATCATCAGCACGTGCGGCCGGCCCGAAACGTCGGGATGGATGGTCATGGGAAACACCGCGTAGTCGTATTCGCGGTAGACCCAGTCGAACTGGTCGCGCCACATCTCCTCGATGTCGCGTGGATTGACGAAGCCGTGACTGTTGGGCGACTTCTTGATGAACATCATGGGCGGCAGATCGTCGAGATACCAGCTCGCCGGAATCTCGATCAGGTCGGTCTCCTGGCCGCGCTGCAGCGGCACCATCCATTCCCGCGGCTTCTTGGCGTAGTCGATCTTGGTCCAGCGATCGCCGACCCGCACATAATAGGGCTGGTGGTCGTTGTGCATGAGCGAGTGGTCGTACTTGATGCCGCGTTCGAGCAGGAGCTCGTTGGTGACCGGAGAGAACTCCCACCATGGCGCCACGTAGCCGGTCGGCCGCTTGCCCGAAAGCTTCGTTACCAGATCGATGCACTTGTCGAGGATCTCGGTCTCCTGCTCGCGGGTCATGGCGATCGGGTTCTCGTGGCTGTAGCCGTGGATGCCGATCTCGTGGCCGGCATCGGCCACCGCCTTCATCTCCTTGGGAAAGGTCTCGATCGAGTGGCCAGGGATGAACCAGGTGGTCTTGATGCCCAGACGTTCGAACATCTTGAGCAGCCGCGGGCTGCCGACCTCGCCCGCGAACAGGCCGCGCGAAATGTCGTCAGGCGAATCCTCGCCGCCATAGCTGCCCAGCCAGCCCGCCACGGCGTCGACGTCGATCCCGAAGCCGCACAGAATTTCCTTGGCCATTATTGGTGCTCCTCCTGTTCCAGTTCGACCTAACCAGCAAAAAGCGTTCCGAAGCAGCTAAAACGTCAGTCCACCTGCAATTGGCCTAGATGCCGGCCCCCAACCGCTCGAGCCAGGCGCGGGCGCGATCCTTGCCCTGATAAATCGCCCAACCGAGGGGTGTCGCGTTCCACAATTTGTCGGCGATGTCGGTACGAGCGCCCCGCGCGACCAGCAACTCCATCAGCTCCTGATTCTCGTCGACCACCGTCTGGTGCAGCGGCACGCTGTGCGTGTGGACCGGCAGGAACCCGTTGGGATCGGCACCGGCGTCGAGGGCCAGGCGCGCCGCGTCAGTCTGGCCGTTGATGACGGCCATGCCGAGCGCAGTCTGGACGTCGTCCGCCGACGCGGTGGGCAGCAGTTCGGCAAGCCGGTCGGTCCGGCCGAGGGCGGCAGCGATCGGTGCCGTCATCTCGTGACCGGCCTGCAGCAGCGCCAGGATCGGCGCAAGCTCGCGATGGCCCAGCGTCATGGCGATCGCCTGCGTCGTGGCTGTCGCACCGGCCCGCAGGAGAAGCTCGACCAGCGGGATCTGCAGACCCTGCTTGCGCGCCGGCGCGCTCGTCATCACCAGCTCCAGCGCATAGTCCATATCGGCTTTGTCGACGCCGCGCGCGATCATGACCTCCGCGACCTCGACGATGTTGTCGGGCATCCGCTTCATCAGCGTCGGGTTGTTGGCGATGAACCAGAAGAGCCTGGGATCGCGGAAATACTGCGGGCGGCCCGCCTCGCGATAGCACTCGGGCTCGACGATGCGCTCGCGCAGAAGCCGAGGATCGGAGTCGAGAAGGCGTGCCAGTCCCGCTACATCACCGCGCCGGATCGCCGCAACGGCGGCGCGAAACGCACGATCGCGGATCACCGGGCGATCGAGCAGTTCGACGATGGCGGCCTTGTCGGGGGCGTCGCCTCGTTTCGCCGCAGCGAGCGGCGGACGACCCTTGCGGTCGCCCTGCCATTCCAGCGCGCCGTTGCGGATCAGCAGCTCGACGAGGGCGAGTGGGCCGCGCGCCGCGGCGGCGTGCAGCGCCGTTCCGCCGGCACCGTCGTTGCGGATCTCGGCGCCGGCCGCCAGCAGAGCTTCGGCGATTGCGATTCGCGTCTCGGCCGCAGCGTCGCTCGCGCAAGCCAGCCACAGCGGCGTGTTGCCGTCGCCGCGAGCGCCTTCGGTCGCATGTCCCTCGCCGAGAAGACGCTGAACCGCCCGCAGGTCGCCGGCATGCGCCGCCGCAGCGAGCGGCGATTGGGACAGCGCCGCGTCGCCGCCGCGCGCGCTGTCGACGCGATGCATTAGCTCGGCCCAGGTGGCGAAGCCGTAGCTGGCGGCAATTTTGCGTTGCGCCTGCGCGAGGCCCAGCGACTGCCGATCGGCCAGGCGCTTGGCCTGCTTGCGAAGATGTTCCTTGGAGGGGCGAGCGGGAAGCTCGCGGCGTGTGTCGTCAATGACAGACATGATTCTCCCTTTCCCTGGCGCCCGGCGTCCGCTCGCGGGCAGGAAAGGTCGAATGACCAGAATGAAACCAGAAGGTGGGCTGAGCCCTCTCCGCGGACGGGTGGCCGCCTTGCCGGCCTATGCCAACCCTAGGCGACCGGGCAGGAGGCTTCAAGCAGGAAGCCGCCGTTGCGCCTGCACTGAAAAGGCCAGACCGCTGCCGATCCTTCCGGATTGTGACAATTGAGAGTACAGACCGTTACATGTCCGCGTTCACTAGGGAGACCGGCCGGGTGGCTCGTCTTCTGGCACTGGCTGTCCTATCGGCTCTGGCTGCTGCGACGACCTCCGTCGCATCCGCCGCGGCGCAGCAGAAACGGGCGAAGGAAGCGAAACAACCGACCCCGCCGCAAACACCAAACGACGATCTCCGGCTCGCGACGGAACTCGGTTTCGAATACCGGGTCACCCCGGAGTGGCGGCTGAGACTCGATTCCCAGCTGACTATCGATCATGACATCGACCGCGCGCGCACCCTGGAGTTCCGCCCAAGCGTGGAATATGCGGTTACACCCCATTGGGCCGTTGTCGGGGGTTATGTCCAGTACCAGCCGTTCACGACACAGCTCGTCGCTACCCGAGGCCCCTTCCAGGACATCGCCTTCGGCATGGACTTCGGCCATCTCTCGCTGGCCAATCGGCTGCGCACCGAGGAGCTGCTGCTGGATACCAACGGCGCGCTTCTGGTCCGCACGCGCAATCGGCTGAGCGGGCAGCACTCGATCGGCGATTCACCGTGGTCCATCCTGATGTCGGACGAGGTCTACTTCAACCTCAAGACCGACGGCACGGGCCGCACGGCCGGTTACGACAGGAACAAATTCTACGGCGGCCTTGTCCTCGAGATCGGCCGCGGCGCCAAGGTATCGGCCGGATACGAGCTGACGTCGGTGAAGCCAACCGGCAGCCTCAACGAGTTCCACACGATCAAGCTAGGCTTCGCCTTCGCCCTCAACTGAGGGCGGGTGCCGACGCGATACCGGGATAGGGTCGGCCGGACGGCAGCGGACGATGGGCATTGCGGGCCGCGGCGTCCCACATCAGGCGCGGATCGAAGGCCTCGGCGGCGAAAATGGTGATGAAGACGACGGCGCAGAAGGCGACGGCGCCGATGCCGGGCTCGATGGTGACGGCACGGCCGAACTGGACCAGCGCGCCCAACAGCGATTCCATGAAGATGTCGACCATCGACCAGCGGCCAATCCAGGCCACGACATAGTAGAGGCGCGTGCGCTCGCGCAGCAGCATGGCGGCGCCCGAGTCGGGGCCCACGAACTGGGTGGTCAGCAACATGGCGCTGAGCCCGATCAGCTTGAACAGCGGCACCAGGATGCTGGCGAAGAACACCAGCAGCGCCAGCGGATACATCTGCGAAGCCAGCAGTTCCTCGACGCCGCCCAGAATGGTGCTGGGCTCGCCGGCGCCGAGCTGGATCACGGTGAGCACCGGGTAGACGTTGGCCGGAATGTAGAGGATGGCGGCGGCGATCACGAAGGACCAGGTCCGCACGATGCTGGCAGGCTTGCGCTCGTGCACGCCGGAGCCGCAGCGCGGGCACCTGCCGTCGCCTTCGGCGGGCACGCAGACGAGGCCGCAGCCCTCGCATCCGGTGGCGCCGGGCCGAAAGTCGAGCGGCGCCATTTCGGGCATCGGCGCGTGCGTCTGGCCGCGTCGCTCGATTTCCTCCCATACGGCGTGGGGATCGAACGCGGTTTCAGCCCACACGATGACGATGGTGAGCAGGCCGAGCGCATAGACGGCGGGGCCGAGCTCGATCGTGACCAGGTCGCCGAGCTTGGTGTAGGCCACGAACACGCCCAGCAGCAGCACCTCGAGCATCGCCCAGGTGCCAATTCGGCGCGCCACCAGGAACACCCCACGCAGGTTGGGCGGCAGCCACCGCATCCTGAGGCCGATCAGGACATAGAGCGTGCCGGCGAACTTGATGACCGGCGCGATCGCCGTGGTGAAGGCGACGGCGAGCGCCAATGGCCACAGGCCACGATTGACCAGCTCGATCGGCCCCGATTCCAGCGTGGTCTCATGCACGATGCCGGCTGTCGAAACCTTCATCAGCATGGCGAGCCACAGCACGGCGAACAGGACCAAGGCTGCGAAAGTGAGCGCCATGTGACGGTTCAGCGGGTCGGCGCGGGTGAGCCGCAGCACGGTGCCGCAACGCGTGCAGTTGGAACGCATGTCGGGCTCGAGCGCCGGCACGATCTGGAACAAGCCGCAGCCAGGACACTCGCGAAGCTCGGGCCGGGTGACGGGCTGGGAGCGCGCCACTCCGGTGACGCTCGTCGACGATGCGTCACGGGACTGGCGCCCTCCCGGCAAAGAAAAGAGCCGTCGCATCTACGACTACAGCATTGCCGCGATGCCGTCGGCGAGTTCGCCCACGGCGTCGCTGATCGCCGCCACGAGGCCCGGCGTGCCCGGCGCCGGCAGCGGCTTGGTGATCGTGAAGGTGCGCGACGCCGTGCGCCGCGGCCGATTGAAGTCGATGGCGACCTGGGCCAGCAGGACGAGCGCGCCGGCGCTGTCGGCATCGAGACGCTGCAGGTTGATGCCGATGACGGCGTTGGGGTCCGCGTTGATGGCGCCGCTCTCCGCATAGACCGTGCTGCCGGGCAGGCGCTGGGAAAGCTCGATGACCAGCGTGTTGCCCAGCATCCCGCCCAGCGGCTGGCCCCACCAGTCGTTCGACCGGACGTCGAGCTTGTAACCTTCGGACGACCGCACGATCTCGCGGCGATCGAGATAGCTCGCCAGGCTGATGTCCTTCAGCATGATGACCTTGGGGCCGGCCGGCAGGACGGCGCCCGGCCGTGTCGCCACCGTGTAGTAGACGGGGTCCGGCGAACCGCAGGCCGCGGCGAGAAGCGGCAGGGCGAGGCCCGCGAAGCGGCGGCGACCCAGAGTCATCCTGGTCACTCCTTTCCGGTGTTAGTGCGGCCCTGGATCAGGGCCTCGGGATGGCGCGACAGCAGGTCGGTCAGCGCGCGGATCGAGCGCGCGGCGTCGGTGATCTGCGGCAGGAGCCGATCGAGGTCGCGGCGGAAGCGCGAATCGTCGCCATAGCCCGTGTTGAGCGAACCGAACAGGCGATTGGCCTGGGTGAGAGAATTCTGGAGCTGGGCGGCGATTTCAGGCAACCGCTTCAGCGCCGGCGAGGCGTCGGTGTCGAGTTTCTTGGCGATGTTCTGGACATCGATCATCGCCTTCTCGAGGGCCGCCAGGGTGTTCTTGACCTGCGGCCCGTTGATCGTCTCGTCCAGTCCCGATGCGGCGCCGACGAGGCTCTTGCCGAGGCTGTCGAAGTCGATGCGATTGATCTTCGACAAAAGCTCGTTGGCAGAGCGAGTGATGCTGTCGAAGCCGCCGGTTTCGGAGGTGGGAACGACGAAGACATCGCCGTCGTGCTCGAGCTCCGCCGGCGGAGCATCGGCAATGCGTTCCAGAGCAATGATCTTCTGTCCGGTGATCAGGCTCGGCGACTGCAGGGTGGCGCGCATCCCGCGCCTGACCATCTCCGCTGCAAGGGTTCCCGGAGCGAGACCTTGGGCGAACGCGATATTGTTTATGCGGCCAGCCTCGACGCGATAGTGCACCGGCACCACGATGCGATCCTTCTTCGGATCGTAGACCAGGCTGACGTCGGTCACCTCGCCGATCTTCAGCCCGTTCAAGGTCACGTCGGCGCCGACTTCCAGCCCGGCAACGGAGCCCGGGAAGTATGAAAGGAGCAGAAGCTGATGGCCGAACCCCGCCGACCTCGCCAACTCGAGGCTGGCATAGAGCGGAAACTGGTGATCGGCCTGGGCGACCGGCTGCGTGCTGTCGGACGGCGTGTCGAAAGCGATGCCGCCCAGCAGCAGGGCGCGCAGCGATTCCATCTGGACGGAAATGCCTCCATTGGCGAGCTTTACCGACAGGCCGGAGGCGTTCCAGAACGACGTGTCGTCGTGGACATACTGGTCGTATGGCGCCCGCACGAAGGCGTGGATCGTGACGCTGCTCGCCAGATCGCCCAGGTCCCAGCCCAGCACGGTGCCGACCTCGAGATCACGGAAGTAGATCGGCGAGCCCAGGCTGATCGAGCCCAGCCGCTTGCTCTGCAGCTTGAAGGTCGTGCCCTTGGCCCAGGCCTGCAGGACCGGAGGATCTTGTTCACCGATGAAGTGATGCCGCGGCACGCCTTTCTCGGTCGACGGACGCATGCCGATGTAGGACCCGGACAACAGCGTCTCCAGGCCGGTGATATTTCCGGCGAAGAGTTCCGGCTTGACCACCCAGAAGATCGTCTTGTCGTTCAGGAAAGGCTCGGCCTCGCGCACCGTCTCCACCGTCACCAGCACATGGGAGAAGTCGGCCGAGACAGTGATGGTCTTCACCGTGCCCATCACCACGTTCTTGTATTTGAGCTGGGATTGGCCGGCGGTGAGGCCGGCGGCCGTCTCGAAGGAGATGACGATGGTGGGTCCGCGCTTGGAAAAGGTATCCCAGGCCAGCCACGCCGCGATCAGGGCGGTAATCAGCGGAATGATCCAGATCAGCGGAATACGCCGGCGGCGATGAACGCCCGCCGTTGGCAGTTGTCTTGGTCCTCCGCTATCAGTCATTGCCGGTCGATTTAGCCTTTCCTTGCCCGGAAGGTAGCGTAAATCAACCGGCCCGTAACCATCGCCGCTACGCTGCGGAACTGCAGAAATCCCGATATCGACGGTCAAATCGGCGCAGCGATCGGCCGCTCTGCGCCGATGGCCTTCATGGCGCATGAAAGGATGCGCCAAACTTGTCGGCGGGGAAAGCCGATCAGATGATCGGCGGCTTCTTCGCCCATTCGTAGCCGCGCCGCGCCCGCTGGAAGGCATAGTCATAGAGGGCGCGCATGTAGGCGGAGTCGAAGGGCGACGGCAGGATTTCGTTGAAGTCGGAGCCGATGAAAGCGAGGTTGTAGTCGATGCCGTCGCGCTGTGTGATGGCGTAGATCCGGATCACGTCATTGTAGCCGGCGGACGCGATCATGGTGTCGATCGCGCGGCCGGCGATGCCCAGCGTGCGGCGCTCGACGGTCGCCCATTCGGGATCGAGCCTTCCGTTGCGGATGACGAAGGCGCGCGCCTCGACCACAGGCTGGCCCGCACGCCGGCGCGCGTCGCGGTTGCGGGTAAGCGCCGAAGGATAAAGGAAGGTCTGGGCGAAGGCGCCGCCGTCGACATGCATCTCCTGGTAGGTCTTGCCGTCCAGCGTCACCTCGATCATGGAGGGCGGGAACGCCCCGGGGATCGCGGCCGAGGCCAGCAGCACGCGGCGGATCGTGTCGGGTGCCTTCGGATGTCCGCTCTTGGCGATGGCGCCGATGTTCCAGATCACCGGCACCTGCGCATCGAGGTCGGTCGATCCGATCAGCAGCAGGCGGCCCGCATCATAGGCCTGGGCGATGCCGGCCAGCATGCGGTCATCGACATAATGCGAGATGGTCTTGAACAGGGGCGTGTTGTCGGCCAGCGCGTCGTCGAACAAGGCGGCGGTCAGCGCGCGCTTGACCAGGATTTGCTCGGGCGGCGTTTCGGTGTAGACGGCACGCAGCTGCGGGTCGTAGCCGCTGCCCAGGAAAGCGAACGGCGCCGTGAGCGCGCCGGTGCTGATGCCGGTCACGAG
>DATHNU010000508.1:0-3338 GCA_035485695.1 Reyranella sp.
CCCACCCTGGGCGGCTGGATCACCGACAACCTCTCCTGGCGCTGGGTCTTCCTGCTGAATGTGCCGGTGGGCATCCTGCTGTCGCTCCTGGCGGCGCGGGTGATCGTCGAGCCGCCGGACCGCGTGGCCGCGCTCAAGACGCGCTTCAAGCACGGCATCCGCTTCGACTATGTCGGCTTCGCCTTCCTGGTCGTCGGCATGTGCGCGCTCCAGGTCGTGCTCGACAAGGGGCAGGAGGACGACTGGTGGTCGTCCCGCTTCATCACCAGTCTCGCCATCACCGCGGCGCTGGCGCTGGGCGCCTTCGTCGTCTGGGAATTGCGCCGCCCCGATCCGATCGTCGATCTGCGCCTGTTCAAGAACCGCAACTTCGCCATCGGCAACATGCTGATGTTCATGGTGGGCTTCGTCCTGCTGAGCAGCACCGTGCTGCTGCCGCTGTTCGTGCAGAGCCAGCTGGGCTACACCGCGACGGAAGCGGGGATGGTGATCTCGCCGGGCGGCTTCGCCGTCATGGCGATGATGCCCGTCGTCGGCATTCTCGTCGGCCGGACCGACGCACGCTGGCTCATCGCCTTCGGCCTGGTCGCCACGGCGCTCTCGCTGTTCAACATGACGCGCTTCGATACCACCGTCGATTACGCCACCGTCGTGTGGGCGCGCATCTACCAGTCGGTCGGCCTCGCCTTCCTGTTCATTCCCGTCAACACCATCGCCTTCCTGGGCTTGCCGCCCGGCAAGAACAACGATGCCTCGGCCATCATCAACATGATGCGCAATCTTGGCGGCAGTTTCGGCATCGCCATCGCCACCACGGTGCTGGCGCGCCGCCAGCAGGTCCACCAGAACGTGCTGGTCGGCCATGTCACGCCCTGGAGCAGCCCGTACGACACCACCATCCAGGCGCTGCAGAAGGCCTACCTCGCCGGCTCGAGCAATGCCGCCGACGCGCTCCACCAGGCGCAGGCGCAGCTCTACGCCATGGTGCAGCGGCAGGCTGCCATGCTGTCCTACATCGACGCCTTCCTGCTGCTGGCCGTGATCTTCACCGCGCTGGTGCCGCTGGTCTTCCTGCTGAGGAAGCCGGACTCTGCATCCGGCGCCCCGCCGGCGCATTGAGGCGCTGTCCAGGCGCCAATCCACTTTCCAAGAACGCGGAATCGCCCGACACGGCCAGCGGCCCGACTGATCGACAGGCCTCTACGCCTTGGCGCTGGGCCGCGCCGCCACCGTCTCGTACCAGCGGCGCAGGGCGCGGCAGTCTTCAGGGATCGGCATCTTCAACGCCGCCGTCGCAAAATCGACGGTCACGAAGCCGGTGATGTCAGCCGCTGAGAAGTCGGCTCCGGCCACGAAAGGCACGTCCTTGAGTCGGGCGTCGAAGTCCGCATAGAAATTCGCCACGCGGCGCCTGCTGCGGTCGACCAGCCCGGGAATCTGCTCGTAGTCGTGCGGACCCGAGAGCGCCCGGCCTTTCAGACCCGGCACCGCATTGCGCACGCCTTCCATGGTCGGGGCGAAGCCGTCGAGCTCGGCCCGGCGCTCCCACATGGCCACGAGTGCCTTGCCGGTCGCGTCGCTGCCGAGCAGCGGCCGCTCGGGATGGATCTCCTCGAGGAAGCGCCAGATCGCCGGGACTTCCGCGATCGCCGTGCCGTCGTCGAGGACAAGGATGGGCACCTGCTGGCGCGGATTGATCGCCTTGAACGCGTCGGAGAACTGTTCCTTCTCGGCCAGCTTCACCGGCTGGAAGGGGATCGATATGCCTTTCTCCGCCATGAACATGCGCACGCGGCGGGAATTGGGCGACGCCGTCGAATGGTAAAGCTTCATGAGCTCCTCCTTGGGTCTGGTTGATGCTCAAGCTGACTGGCCGCAGCCTTCGCCGGAGGCTGGCGCGGCGGCGACGTTTCGGTCGTGCATCCGCTGAAAGGCGAGGAGGCCGATCGTGCCGAGGCTGAGGCCGGTGGTCGCGGCGGCGCCCAGATCGACCGCCAGGCCGAGCCCTCGCTCGGTCGCGACGACGCCCAGGCCGAGTGCCACCATGCCCATCGACAGGTAGGCGAACAGATAGAGAGCGGAGAGCACGCTGCCACGGTGCCGGGCCGGGACCGCGCCGCCGAGCAGCGCCAGGCCGCCCAGGACAAGCAGGTTGTAGCCGATCCCGGCGATCGCCGTCGAGGCGAGGAAGATCGGCAGTTCCTGCCGGGCGACGGAAAGGGCGAGCAGGCCCATGCTGGCAACGGAGGCGATCGCGCCCAGCAGCATGGCCGGCCGCGGACGAAGCTCTCTTGCCGAAATCCCGACCACGCCCGACGTGATGGCGAAAAGCGAAAGCGCGGCGCCGTTGACCAGGGCGTTGGAGGAGCGGACGAGATCGTGGCCGACCTGCCCGCCCAGCGACAGGATCAGCACGCCATGCGTATAGGCTGTCGTCACCGCGCTCGCGGCCAGCGCGAAGGTCCACGCCAGGCCGGCCGGTATGGCGGGAGACTTCGGTTGCCAGCGGCGGGACGCCGGCGCGCCCGCTGGCCCACCGGGACGGCGCGGCAGGAACCAGGTCGCGACGAACAGGAGAGCGATCAGGACGAACAGGAGCCAGAAGCCCAGATGCGTCGGCCAGGGCGCGTATTGCGTCAGCGCACCGCCCAGGAGCAGAGCTCCTGTGAAGCCGACGGCCTGGGCGGCGGTGGTGACGGAGGCGGCCCGCTTCGACTGTCCCACGGCGCTGAAGTCCACCAGCGCCGCCGTCGCCGTGCCGGCGGTCAGGCCGACGCCGATGCCCGTCAAGGCGCGGCCGGCGAACAGCCACAACACGTCGGGTGCGACGGCGAACAGCAGCGTGCCGATGAGGGAGGCGCCCAGTCCGAGCAACATCACCAACCGTCGGCCGATATGGTCGGAGAGGTCTCCGAAGCCGACCAGGACGGCGACGACGACGATCGGGTAGACGGCGAACACGCCGGTCGTCACCGCAGGCGTTAGGTGCCACTGCTCGGCATAAAGCCGGTAGGTGAGGGCGGGCGCGGCGCTGGTCCAGAAGATGTGGGTGACCACGCCGGCCGAGACCCAGAAGCTCGCGCGTTGCCCCAGCACCTGTTGCCAAAGTGCCGGCGGACCGGACCGCTGTCGACTGTCCTTCATGGGTCGCGGCCTCAGCGCTTGAGGCCGTGCGCGATGCCGAGCTTGTCGAGCAGCACCTGCGGCTCGAAGTAGGCGACCCAAATCGAGGTGGCCTTGCCGTTCCTGACGGTCCAGTGTTCGGAGATCTTGATCATGGCGTCGCTGCCGGTGAGTCCGAAATTCACCAGCGCCACCACGCGCTCATTCTCGGCGAA